>NZ_SRLV01000124.1:0-19279 GCF_006518205.1 Myxococcus sp. CA005
CCCATGTCTCCTCCCCCCGCTTCCACCGCCGCCGCAGCAGCGCCCGCCGCTCCCGCTCCGAAGGGTGCCGAGCTGGACCTGCGCTACCAGAAGTTCGACCCCATCGGCACCGGGCCGCTGGGCACCGTCTTCAAGGGGCGCGTCACCGCGCTGGGCCTGGACATCTGCCTCAAGGAGCTGAAGGACATCTTTGGCTACTTCTCCTTCCTGCAGCGCGGCGAGGTGCTCAAGCGCCTGAAGAAGGAGCTGTGCGCCCAGGCGCAGGTGCGCCACCCGGGTGTGGTCCAGGTGGTGGACCAGAACGTGGACGCCGCCCGGCCGTACTTCGTGCTGGAGCTGATGCAGGGCAGCCTGCGTGAGCGGCTGGACGCGGGCGGTGGCAACGGCGTACCGGTGCCCTTCGCGCTGCGCGCCTTCCTGCAGATGGCCTATGGTCTGCGGGCCGCACACGCCGCGGGCCTCACGCACCACAACATCAAGCCGGAGAACGTGCTCTTCGACGTGTACGGCAACGCGAAGCTGGCCGACTTCGGCCTGGGCCGGGTGGTGGAGGTGGACGCCACCAAGGGCATGCCCCAGGTCTTCGTGGGCACGGGCGGCATGGCCTACATGGCGCCGGAGCTGATGAACCGGGGCGGCAAGGAGCCGGGCGCCTCCGCGGACGTGTACGCGCTGGGCATCCTGCTCTACGAGATGCTCACCGGGCAGATTCCGGGCCGCCGCTCGCCGCTGCCCTCCGAGGTCAACCCGGAGGCCCCCAGCGGCCTCGATCAGCTATTCGACAAGGCCACCCAGGACAAGCGCGAGCAGCGCTACCCGGACGTGGACGCCATGTTGGAGGACTTCTACAAGGCGTTCCCGGACAAGGAGTTCCTCGCCAAGGGCGACCTCGTCATCTCCTCGGACACGCCGAAGGAGTGACGGACGAGCGGCCGGGCCCCGGCGCACTCGGGGCTCGCCGCGCACGTTGGGGGCTGCCACACTCCGTGGCGCCATGACTCCGCCCCTGTCCGAAAGCGTGCTCATCACCGTCACCGGGAAGGACCATCCCGGAATCGTCTCGCGCCTCACCGGCCTGCTGGCGGAAGCTGGCGCCGAGCTGCTCGACGTGGAGCAGGTGGTGGTGCAGGGGCGCCTCACGCTCTGCCTGTTGGTGCGTCTGCCCCCGGCGAGCGGCACCCTGGAGACGCTGTTGTCCGCCGCGAAGACGCTGGGCGTGGCGCTGGACTTCCAGGTGGTGGAGGCGCCCGCCACGCCCGCCGCGTCCGCGCACCACGTCGTCACCGCCGTGGGCCGCGCCCTGGGCGCGAGGGAGCTTCATGCGCTGACGCAGGTGCTCGCGGGGCACGGTGCCAACGTGGAGCGAATCACGCGCCTCAGCGAGCCGCACCTGGGCTCGGTGGACATCCACATCAGCCTGCCGCCGGGCCAGCCGCCCGACGCGCTCAAGCACGCGCTGCTGGAGCTGTCCATGCAGTCGGGCGGGTTCGACGTGGCGCTGCAGCGCGAGAGCCTGTTCCGGCGCGGCAAGCGGATGGTCGTCATGGACATGGACTCCACGCTCATCCGCATCGAGGTCATCGACGAGCTGGCGCGCGCGCATGGCGTGGGCGAGCAGGTGTCGCGCATCACCGAGCGCGCCATGCACGGCGAGATGGACTACGACGAATCGCTGCGTCAGCGCGTGGCGTTGCTGCAGGGCCTGGACGCGTCCGTGGTCCACCAGCTCGCGGCGAACCTGCCGCTGACGGAGGGCGCGGAGACGCTGGTGCGCGTGCTCAAGCGGCTGGGCTACCGCACCGCCGTCATCAGCGGCGGCTTCTCCGTGGCGGCCGAGGCGCTGAAGGCGCGGCTGGGCATCGACTTCGCGTACTCCAACGAGTTGGAGATTCAGGACGGGAAGCTCACCGGCCGCACCGTGGGCCGCATCGTCAACGCGCAGCGCAAGGCGGAGCTGTTGGAGTCGCTGGCGCAGGCGGAAGGCATCCTGCTGGACCAGGTGGTCGCCGTGGGAGACGGTGCCAACGACTTGCTGATGCTGGAGCGTGCCGGGCTGGGCATCGCCTTCCGGGCGAAGCCCAAGCTGCGCGCCGCGGCCGACACGTCCATCGCCGCGGGCGGCCTGGACAGCATCCTCTACCTGCTGGGGCTCACCGGCCGCGAGCTTCTGGAAGCGGGCTCGGGCGCCGGCTGAGGGCGCGCCCTACAGCCGCATCCGCGCCGCCAGTTCGCGCTGCTGGAGCTGGTTCTTCTCCAGCAGCAGCTCGAGCAGCGCGCGCAGAATCTTGGAGCTCTTCTCCTGGTTCTGCTGCACCGTCTGCAGCCGCTTGAGGTCCTCGTCCGTCCACTCGTTGGCGGGCGCGCCACCCGCCAGAATCTCGTCAAGGATGTCCGCGGCGCTGGCGCCAGCGCCTGGGGCGGGGGCGCGCTCCGGCGCGCGGGGCGGAGGCGCCGCGGCGGGAGCGGGCGGGGTGATGTCGGCGATGCGCTTCACCACCGTGTTGCCGCTCATGTCGACGACCTTGAACTCGTCCTCGTCCTCCGGCGCGTCCGAGCTGCTCGGGCGCTTGTTGCCGCCGAAGCGCGTGCTGACGACGGGCTCCTGGCCACGGTAGTGGCGGAGGATGGCGTGTTCGATTTCACGCTCGCCCGCCACCATAACGACCACGCGGGCGCGGCTCTTCGCCGCCACCTGGTCCAGGGTGACGAGGTCCGTGGGGTCCGCCATGGCCAGCACCAGCGTCTTGCCGTTGTCCTTGAGCGACACCGGGAAGACGGCCTTCTGTTCGGCGAGGCTCACGTCGACGCGTGAGAGCGCGCCCGCGTCGCGCGTGACGTTGCCCAACTGGATGCGCTGCATTCCCAGGCCCTGGCAGATGGCCTCGGTGATGACGTCGTCGGTGGCCAGACCCAGGTCCGCGATGATGCGCGACAGACGTCCGCCCCACTGGTCATGGGTGGCCAGTGCACTGCGCAGCTGCAAGTCGTCGATGACGCGTGCCTTGACGAGGATGTCGCCAATGCGATTCCGGGAAGGAGAGGCCATGGCTCGGCATTCTACCGTCTAGATGCGCGGACGCTGAGTCCGTGATGAGGAGACCCAGCCATGCAGCCCTTCGCGGAATCCGCCGCCCAGCTGTGCCCCTACTGCGGTGAGGAAGTGGAGGTCGCCGTGGACCCCATTGGTGTGGCCTCGGAGACGTACATCGAGGACTGCCCGGTGTGCTGCCGTCCCTGGACGGTGCAGGTGTCCCGCGACGAGGAGAGCTTCGCCGTGCACCTTGGCCGCGACGACGACTGAGGCGGCCTGGGGGGCAGGCGGGCGGGCGTGAAACGTGGCGCCGGCGAAGGCGCCGGGGCGTTGCTTGACACGTTCCGAAGCATGGTTCTCTTGAGTCTTGTGAGGCGGCGCTGGAGCTCCGGTGGGGGGCACCGCGGCGACCGCGAACCAGAACAACCCAGGCTCATTCATGCCGTGCGTCCGCGAGGACGTCACGAACAGGAGACGACCATGCAGACTCGCAATCCGTTCAACTCCGCCGTCGTGGTGAACCCGCTGATGCGCGATGTCGACGCGCTCTTCCGCGAGCTGACGCAGCCCATGTGGCGCCAGGCCCCGCGTGAGCGCACGCCGGCCGCGGACATCACCGAATCCGAGAGCGGCCTCACCCTCCATCTGGACATGCCCGGGCTGGAAGCGAAGGCCATCCAGGTGACGGTGGAGAAGGACATCCTCACCGTGCAGTCCGAGCGCAAGGCCGAGCCGCGTGCGGAGGGCGTCAACGTGCGCCGCCAGGAACGCGCCTTCGGGACGTTCGCCCGCTCCTTCGCGCTGCCTGACACGGTGGACGCAAGCCGGGTGGAGGCTCGCTACGAGCAGGGTGTGCTGACGCTGACCCTGCCTCGGCGCGAGGAGTCCAAGCCCCGCGTCATCGAAGTCAAGGTCCAGGGCTGAAGCCGCGAGCGCACACCGCGGGCCAGGGAGGTCACCTGCCTCCCACTGAAATCCCTGCCCAGGGCTTCCGCGAGCAAGGCGGAAGCCCTGCCTGTTCTACCGCTTGGCGCTGAGCGCCAGCGGAACGCGGAACAGTTCCAGCACCTGCTGCACGTCCAGCGGCTTCGCCATGCACGCCAGCGCGCCGGCCTGCTTGGACTGCTCCACGACCTCGGGCGTATGCGCGGACGTCATGGTGATGAGCCGCACGCCCTCCATCTGCTTGCGCGCGCGGATGCGGCGGCAGACTTCCAGACCGTCGATGTCCGGCATGTTGAGGTCGATGATCATGCCGTGCGGCTTCTGCTCGGACACGAGCAGCAGCGCCTCCACGCCGCTCGTCGTCGTCTGCAGCTCCACCTGGGCCGCGAACGGCTTGAACGCGCGCTTGATGGCGTCCAGCACCGGACGCTCGTCATCCACCGCGAGCAGGCGCACCGTGCCGCTGCCGAGCTCCTCGGGAACCGGCATCTGGTGGGTGATGAGGAACGTGCGCAGGTCCGCCGACCGCACGCGGCGGTGGCCACCCGGCGTCCTGAACGCCATCAGGATGCCCCGGTCAATCCACTTGCTCACCGTGGACGGATCCACCTGAAGCAAACGACTGATGTCGTGCGTCGTGTAGAGCTGGTCCGTCATGGCCGTACTCCCCTCTTGCTGCATGATTCCGCTGCCCATGGAACTATTCACCTACCTTGAACACGGGTTTTCTTCAACCTCACTGAGTACCGCGCCTATCAGTCCCTCTCATCAGACCCACTGCGTCGTCCCAGCGGCCACTGGCCTTGAGACACAGCTCCACGAGTTCGCGAGCGGCCCCTCGGCCGCCAGGACTCTGGGTAACGAAGTGTGCCTCGCGGCGCACTTCGGGGACCGCATCCGCAGGACAAGCGGAAAGAGCCACCATTGAAAGTGGACCCAGGTCGTTGTGGTCGTCACCCATGTACGCGCAGGCGTCCAAGGGCACGTCCAACTGGGTGACCAACTCTTTGAGAGCGGCCGACTTGTCACGGCGGCCTTGGAACACGGCCGCGAGGCCCAGCTCCCGCCCGCGCTTCTCCACGATGCCGGAGGTGCGGGCGGTGAGGATGGCGGCGGGCAACCCGGACAGCCGGGCCATGACGAGCGCATGGCCGTCCTTGACGTCGAAGCGCTTCATCAGCTCGCCGTCCTGGCCGTAGTAGAGGCCGCCGTCGGTGAGAACCCCGTCCACGTCGAAGACGAGCAGCCGCACGCGCGCAGCACGGGACATCAGCTCTTCCGTTGCCAGTCTGGAAGGGGCGTCCGTCACCATGGCTTGCTCGACTCCCTTGTTTGCCGACACATCAACCCGGCTCGTGGCCCAACACCCGGCGGATGCTCAGCACGTTTCGTACCACGTCTTCAAACATCTGTGGATTCAGCGAACAGGGACCGTCACACAGGGCACGATCCGGATCTTCGTGGACTTCCGTGAACAACGCGTCAATCCCGGCGGCCGCGGCGGAGCGGGCCAGCAGTGACACGAAGCGGCGTTCGCCCGCCGTCTCACCGTTGCCGGCGCTGGGGAGCTGAACGGAGTGGGTGGCGTCGAAGCACACGGCGAGGCCGGCGTCGCGCATCTGCGCGAAGCCGCGCATGTCCACCACCAGGTTGTTGTAGCCGAAGGTTGAACCGCGCTCGGTGACGAGCACGTTGGGGTTGCCCGCTTCGAAGGCCTTGCGCGCCGAGTGGACGATGTCCTTGGGCGCCACGAACTGCCCCTTCTTCAGGTTCACGCCCTTGCCCGTACGCGCCACGGCTTCCACCAGGTCCGTCTGCCGGCACAGGAAGGCCGGTATCTGGATGATATCCACAACTTCCGAGGCTGGCCCGACGTGACTCGTCTCATGGACGTCCGTGAGGACGGGAACGCCCACTTCATCCCGGATTCTCTTCAGGATTCTCAGGCCTTCCTTGAGACCCGGGCCTCTGAAGGACTTGCCGCTGGTGCGGTTGGCCTTGTCGTAGGAGCACTTGAAGGCGTACGGCACGCCGAGCCGGCCGGTGATTTCCTTCAGCATCCAGGCATGGCGCAGGGCCATGTCCTCGGATTCGATGCTGTCGGGGCCGGCGATGACGAACAGCTTCTGACCTTGGCCGACCTTGAAGCCACACAGCTCGATGGGGTTGGGGGCGCTCATTCGGTCACCTTGCCGGCCGCCGCGTTCGCGTCCCGCTGGGCGAGCGCCGCGCGGATGAAGCCGGAGAAGAGGGGGTGGGGTGCGAAGGGCTTGCTCTTGAATTCAGGGTGGAACTGGCAGCCGATGAAGTAGGGGTGGTCGGCCAGCTCAATCATCTCCACCAGGTTGAGCTCGGGGTTGGAGCCGGAGATGACCAGCCCCGCCTCCTGCAGCTTGCTACGGTACGCGTTGTTCACTTCGTAGCGGTGGCGGTGGCGCTCCTGGATGGTGTCCTGCCCATAGAGCTGGTGGGCGAGCGAGCCGGGCTTCAGCGCACAGGCGTAGCTGCCCAGGCGCATGGTGCCGCCCTTGTCCTGCACCTTCACCTGGCTCTCCATGAGCGTCACCACCGGGTGCGGCGTGTGCTCGTTGAACTCCAAGCTGTTGGCGGAGGACAGGCCCAGCACGCCGCGGCTGAACTCCACCACGGCCATCTGCAGGCCCAGGCAGATGCCGAAGAACGGCACCTTCTTCTCACGCGCGTAGCGCACGGCGGCGATCTTGCCCTCGGTGCCGCGCACGCCGAAGCCGCCGGGCACCAGGATGGCGTCCACGCCGGCCAGCAGCTTCTCCGCGCCCTGCTCTTCGACCTCCTGGCTGTCGACGAAGTGCAGGTTCACCTTCACGTCGTTGGCGATGCCGCCGTGCAGCAGCGCCTCGTTGAGGCTCTTGTAGCTCTCCGTGAGGTTGACGTACTTGCCGACAATCGCGATGCGGACCTGGCCGCGCGCGGGCTCGTACACCTTGCGGATGATGTTCTCCCAGCGCTCCAGGTGGGGCGCCCGGCTCCAGATGTTGAGGACCTCCGCGAGCCGCTCATCCAGGCCCTGGCGGTGCAGCTCCAGCGGCAGCTCGTAGGTGCTGCGCACATCCGGCGACGTGAAGACGCTGCGCGTGTCCACGTTGCAGAACATGGCGATCTTGTCCTTCAGCTCGCGGGGCACCTCGCGGTCGGTGCGGCACACGAGGAAGTCGGGCTGGATGCCTATCTCCCGCAGCTTCATCACCGAGTGCTGCGTGGGCTTGGTCTTCACCTCGCCAGCCGCGCCGATGTACGGCAGCAGCGTGAGGTGGACGTAGACGACGTTCTCGTTGCCCACGTCGTAGCGCATCTGCCGGATGGCCTCGAGGAAGGGCAGCGACTCGATGTCGCCCACGGTGCCGCCCACCTCCACGATGACCACGTCCGCGTCCTGCGCCGCCTGGCGGATGCTGGACTTGATTTCGTCGGTGACGTGCGGAATCACCTGGACCGTCTTGCCCAGGTATTCGCCCCGCCGCTCCTTCATGATGACCGCGTGGTAGATGCGGCCGGACGTGAAGTTGTTGAGCCGGCTCATCCGCGCGTTGGTGAACCGCTCGTAGTGGCCGAGGTCCATGTCCGTCTCACCGCCGTCCTCGGTGACGA
This sequence comes from Myxococcus sp. CA005, assembly GCF_006518205.1. Taxonomy (NCBI): domain Bacteria; kingdom Pseudomonadati; phylum Myxococcota; class Myxococcia; order Myxococcales; family Myxococcaceae; genus Myxococcus; species Myxococcus sp. CA005. Next base: position 7,604 of record NZ_SRLV01000124.1, read on the forward strand.
ACACCTCGCCGTGCTGGAACGGGCTCATCGTGCCCGGGTCCACGTTGATGTAGGGGTCCAGCTTGATGAGGGTGACGGCCAGCCCACGGTTCTCCAGCAGGGCGCCAATCGAAGCGGAGGCGAGACCCTTGCCGAGGGAGCTGACCACTCCGCCCGTCACGAAGATGAACTTGGTTTTCTTGGAGCGCATGTCCCGTTCTGCCTACTGAGGCAGGGATGCGTCAATTATTCTGTTTCCGATGGACGGCCGCCCGCTCGGGCCGGCGGGGACGGCGTCAGTTGCCGTCCCAAGCACCCGGCCGGGCGACCGCGAACTCCTGGGCGTTCGGCTGCCCGACGCGGAACTTGCGCAAATCGCAGTTCCGGCAGCTCCAGCCCTCCCAGCCCCGTTTCACCACCAGGTGCAGGCAGGCGTCGTAGTTGGGGCAGAAGAGGTTGCGCTGCGCGTCCACGGACTCCTCGTCCCGGAGGGCGGTGGGCAGCGGGCTGGGGCATGGAGTGATGGACACGGCGGAAACTCCCGGATGAAACGTGTTGGGTCGGCCTCTCCCCCCCGGCGCGCTCCGAACAGGAGGGGCGGTCTGGCATTCCCGAGCCGTAGCGAAAAGGCCCGTCCCCCTCACGGGGAACGGGCCCGGAACTGCCAGCATCCGCCACCGCCTCGGTGCCTTTTCAGGCCAGCGAAGCGGAGGTGGACGCCTTGGAGTTGCTGTCGTTCAAGGCATCACCTCCTTTCGGAGCCCCTGACTTAATCGGGAGCCAGGGTGCGCGCCACTGTCGCGAGGTGCGTGGCGGGCGCCGTGTGGGCACCAGGCGTTCAAGCTGCGACAAACTGCCGCTCCACCAGGCGCCGGTACAGGCCCTCCTGGCTCATGAGGGAGGCGTGGGTGCCGCTCTGGATGACGACGCCGCCGTCGAGCACCAGCACCCGGTCCGCGTTGGCCACGGTGGACAGGCGGTGGGCGATGATGAGCGTGGTGCGGCCCTTCATCAGGCGCTCCAGCGCGTCCTTCACCAGGTGCTCGCTCTCCGCGTCCAGGGCGCTGGTGGCCTCGTCCAGGATGAGCAGGCGAGGGTCCTTCAGCACCGCCCGGGCGATGGCCACGCGCTGCTTCTGGCCACCGGAGAGCTGCACGCCGCGCTCGCCCACCTGGGTGCCGTAGCCTTCCGGGAAGCGCTCGATGTACGCGTGGGCGTTGGCGGCGCGGGCGGCCTCCTCCACCTGGGCGTCGGTGGCGCCGGGCCGGCCGTAGCGGATGTTGTCCGCGATGGAGCAGGAGAAGAGCTGGGGCTCCTGCGCCACCATGCCGATGTTGCGGCGCAGCCACTCCGGCTCCAGGGCGGTGAGCGGATGGCCGTCCAGCAGCACCTCGCCGTTCTGCGGGTCGTAGAAGCGCGACAGCAGGGAGGCCAGCGTGGACTTGCCCGCGCCGGAGGGGCCCACCACCGCCACCACCTCGCCCGGCCGCAGCTCCAGGTCCAGGCCCTGGAGCACCGGCACGTCGGGACGGCTGGGGTAGGCGAAGTGCACGCCGCGGAACTGCACGTGCCCGCGCAGGTCGGTCAGCTGCTCGCCGCCAGCGCCGATGGCGGGCTTGCGGTCCAGCAGTTCGAAGACGCGCTCGGCGGCGCCACTGGCGCGCATGAAGTCCGCCCACAGCTCCGCGATGCCGCTGAACGAGAAGGCCACCAGCATGGTGTAGATGAGGAACGAGGTGAGCTCGCCCACGGAGAGGCCGCCTTCCACCACCAGCCGGCCTCCGTACCAGAGCACCGCGGCGATGGAGCCATACCCCGCGATGGAGGCCACGCCCATGAAGACGGAGGTCTGGAGCGCGCGCTTCTTCGCCAGCGTGAAGGAGCGCTCCACGGCGACGCTGTAGCGCTCCACCTCGTGCCGCTCCGCGGCGAAGGAGCGCACGGTGCGGATGCCGGACAGGTCTTCCTCGGCCACCTCGCCGCTGGCGGCGAGCGCGTCCTGGGCCTGACGGGAAATCACCCGGACCCGGCGCCCGTAGAACACGCCGCCAATGGCCACGGGCGGGATGACGGCCAGCATCACCAGCGTGAGCTGGACGGACGTGTAGAGCAGCAGGCCCACGCCGCCCAGGGCCGTGACGACGTAGCGCAGCATCATGGACACGTTGGCCGTGACGGTGGTCTGCAGGACGGTGGTGTCCGAGGAGAGCCGGCTGGTGAGCTCGCCCGTGCGGCGCGAATCGAAGAAGCCCACCTCCTGGGACAGCAGGGCGCGGAAGAGGTCCTTGCGCAGCCGCGACACCACGCGTTCGCCGGCGTTGGTGAAGAGGTAGATGCGCAGCGCCATGGCGATGCCCTGCACCGTGAACACGGCGAGCATCAGCATCGCGAGCCGGTCCACCACATACCGGTCGCGCGCGGTGAGGGCCTGGTCCACCAGGTCGCCAATGGCGCGGGGATAGGCCAGCGTGGCTCCGCTGCTGATGAGGAGGAAGAGGGTGCCCGCGGCCAGGGGCAGCAGTTCGGGGCGCGCCAGCTTCAGCAGTCGCCGGACGGTGACGCCAGGGGAGGCACTGCTTTTCGAATCGTTCGCGGGGGAAGACACCGGCGGAGACTAACGCGAGCTTCCAACCTGCGCACCGGACGCCTGCGTGTGCGTTGAAGCGGTATTAATCCTCTCGAAGCAAGTCATACGCCGAATCAGGGGGAGTGCCATGGAGCAGCGTCCATTCGGAAGCACACGGGTGTCCGTGCCCGTCCTGGGCCAGGGGACCTGGCAGATGGAGGAGGATGACCGGGCAGGCGCCATCCGCGCCCTTCGCGCCGGGTTGGACCTGGGAATGACGCACGTGGACACCGCTGAACTGTACGGCTACGGCAAGGTGGAGGAGTCCATCGTCTCCGAGGCCATCGCGGGCCGGCGCGGCGACGTCTTCCTGGTGTCGAAGGTGATGCCGTCCAACGCTTCCTACGCGGGCACGCTCGCCGCCTGTGAGCGGAGCCTGAAGCGGCTGCGCACGGACCACCTCGACTGCTACCTGCTGCACTGGCCGGGTTCGCACCCGCTGGAGGAGACGGTGCGCGCCTTCGAGAAGCTGGTGGTGGATGGAAAGATTCGCGCCTGGGGCGTGAGCAACTTCGGGGTGGAGGACCTGGAGGAGGCGCTCGCGCTCGCGGGGCCCGGGCGCATCGCCTGCAACCAGGTGCTCTACCACCTGGAGGAGCGCGCCATTGAGCACGCCGTCCTGCCCTGGTGCGAAGCCCACGGGGTGGCGGTGGTGGGCTACAGCCCCTTCGGCAACGGCCGTTTTCCCCGGCCCGACAGCCGGGGTGGGAAGGTGCTGGGCGGCATCGCCCGCGCGCACGGCGTCACGCCGTACCAGGTGGCGCTCCGGTTCCTGGTGCGCGGGCCGTCGCTGTTCGCCATCCCCAAGGCGAGCCGGGAAGCCCACGCACGCGACAACGCCGCCGCCGCGTCGCTGACGCTGACCGCCGACGAGCTGGCCCACCTCGACGCGGCCTTCCCGCTGGGGCCCGAGCCGGCGTCGCTGCCCGTCATCTGATGCCGGCGGCGAAGGCCTTGCGGAAGGCGGACACGGTGGGCTCACCCGGGCCCACCGTCACCGTGCCCGTCTCGCCCTCCACGGCGGCGCGGGTGTCGCGGCCCTTGAGGAAGCGCACGGTGGTGATGCGGCGCAGCACCTCGCGGCCCTGCTCCTGGGCCAGGGCGCGCAAGGCGTGGCTGGCGACATTCACGGCGGACTCCAGCGCGCGGCGGCCCGGCTCGTCGTCCAGGCCCACCCAGTCCACCTCGAAGCGCAGGGGCTTGCCGCCCAGGGACGCCTCGCCCGGCCAGAACTGCTCGGTGAGGGCGTGGGGCAGCTTCTCCAGCAGCGTCACCACGTCCTGCCGCGTGGGGTTGGGCCGTACGAGCTGCGTCAGCTCCAGCAGCTTCTCCGCGTTGCCCACCGCCACCGCCACCACCGTGGACAGGTCCACGTAGGCCACCGACTCCGAGCGGCGCAGCCCCTCCTTGCCCAGGGCCATCAGCACCGATTCGCGGGGCACGTAGTCCACCACCTCGCCCGTCATCGAATGACCGTGCGAAAGGTGGAGCGTGACGGTGATGGTGGGCACTTCTTCGCCCGAGCGCGCCCGCGTGGCGAGCGTTCCCAACTGCTCCAGCACCCGCTCCACCTTGCGCGACAACAGCCGCTGAACGCCCTCCATGTCCTCGTCCTCCTGCTGCTGCTTGCGGGTCTCTTGCGCGCGCTGCGGTTTCGGAGGCGCGGGTGGTTTCGGGGCGGCTTCGGCCCGGGGGGCTTCCGCGGGAGCATGCTCCCGAGCCTCGGCGGCATGGGGCGCGCCCGCTGGCTCGGCGGCGGGGACCGTGGTTCCCGCTCCGGGCAGGGCGGATGTGGCTGGCGCGGCAGCGGGCGCCGCGTCAGGCGCCGGGGACTCCGCGTCCGCCTTCGCCGCGCCACCGCCAAACACGTTCTTGAGGAAGCCCATGGTCAGCCCCCCCGCGCGCGCATGAGGGCCTCCACCTTCTCCACGTCACCGGGGAGGTCGACGGCCACCGTGTGCGAGGTGACCTTCGCGCAGCGGATGGGGATGCCGTGCTCCAGCGCGCGGAGCTGCTCCAGCTTCTCCGCGTCCTCCAGCGGCGTGGGCGCCAGCTTCGCCAGCGACAGCAGCACCTCGCGCCGGTAGCCGTAGAGGCCGATGTGGCCCCAGCGCTGGACGGGCGTGCCCGGCTCGCGGACGTGGGGTACCAGGCTGCGGCTGAAGTAGAGCGCGTCGCCGTTGAGCGCGAGCACCGCCTTCACCACGTGCGGGCTGGCGGCTTCGTCCGCTTCGAGCGGGCGGACCAGGGTGCCCATCCGCACGGACGCGTCCTGGAAGAGGCCCGCCAGCCGCTGGAGCGTGGCGGGGTCCACCAGGGGCTCGTCTCCCTGGACGTTCACCCAGATGTCGATGTCTGGACGGCCGAGCGCCACCTCGGCGACCCGGTCCGTCCCCGTGGCGCAGGCGGGGCTGGTCATCACCGCCTTGCCGCCAAAGCCCTCCACTGCGGCGCGAATGCGGTCGTCATCGGTGGCAACCCACACCTCGTCGAAGGCCTGGGCCTCCTGACAGCGGCGCCAGACGTGCTCAATCATTGTTCGGCCGGCGATGATTGCCAGCGGCTTGCCCGGGAAGCGGGTGCTGGCATGTCGGGCGGGAATGACTGCAACGGTCCGGCAAGATTGCATGACCCCTCCGTCTATCAGGTTCGCGACGATTGCCGGCCCCCGGGATTGGACATTTGCATCATCGGACACTGGCCAGCGCGGCTCCAGTGCCTAGCTTTGGTCGCAACATGAAGAAGGTCATTCATATCGTTGGGGCGCGTCCGAACTTCATGAAGGTCGCGCCCATCTATCGCGCCATCGCCGAGCGTACTCCCCTTGAGCAAATCCTTGTCCACACGGGGCAACACTATGACGCCAAGATGAGCGACGTGTTCTTCGCCGACCTCGGCCTGCCTGCCCCGGACGTCCATCTGGGCATCGGGTCGGGCAGCCATGCGCAGCAGACGGCACGCATGATGGTGGAGCTGGAAAAGGTTTTCCTGGCCCACCCTCCGGCGCTCGTCTCCGTGGTGGGCGACGTGAACAGCACCATCGCGGCGGCGTTGGTGACGTCGAAGCTGGGCATCCCCCTGGCACACGTCGAAGCGGGGCTGCGCAGCTACTCGCCACACCAACCGGAGGAGATCAACCGGCTCGTCACCGACCGCCTGTCGGACCTGCTGCTGACGCCTTCACGTGACGCGGACGCCAACCTGCTCAAGGAAGGCACCGACCCGGCCCGCATCCACTTCGTGGGCAACGTGATGATCGACTCGCTCTTCGCCTCGCGCGAGAAGGCCGACAAGCTGCCGGTGCTCAAGGACCTGGGGCTCATCCCCCACGGCTACGCGGTGTGCACGCTGCACCGGCCCTCCAACGTGGACGACCCCAAGACTCTGGGCGGCCTCCTGTCCGCGGTGGCCCACGTCGCCACGCGCCTGCCGGTCATCTTCCCGGTGCACCCGCGCACGCGGAAGGTGATTTCGGAGCATGGCCTGAACACGTGGTTCGAGCGCACGCCGAGCCTGCGGCCCGTGGAGCCCATGGGCTACCTCGACTTCCTGGCGCTCACGTCGAAGGCGCGCCTGGTGCTCACCGACTCCGGCGGCCTCCAGGAGGAGACGACGGCCATGGGCGTCCCGTGCCTCACCCTGCGCGAGCAGACCGAGCGCCCCATCACCGTGGAGGAAGGCTCCAACGAGGTGGTGGGCACCGACCCGGTCCGCATCCGTCTGGCCGCCGACCGCGTGCTGGATGGTGAAGGCAAGCAGGGCCGCGTGCCCGAGTTCTGGGATGGCCGCGCCGCCGAGCGCATCGCGGACCTGTTCGCGAGCTTCCTGGGCGTCGAGGACCGGCCGATTCAGGCGGCCTCGGCCTGAGGGCAAATGACGGGTGGGGGCCCCGGCGTTCCGTGGGCCCGCTCGCTCGTCCGTCCCCGCCTGTGCAGGAGGGCCCGCCGTGGTAGAGCGCCGGCAGGCCCATGCACAGCGCACCGCAGGAAGAAGCCCCCGAGGGCTACGTCGACATCCGCTACGTCGTCGAGCCGAACTACGCGGGTTGGCGGCTGGATGAGTACCTGGGGGAGAAGCTCCGCCGGATGACGCGGGAGCGGCTCCAGGGCGTCATCCTGAGGGGTGTCATCTGCGAGGAGCGGCGCCTGAAGCCGTCCACGCCGGTGTACCCGGGGCTGGCCTTCCGCATCCGCCGCCGCGCCAGCGAGGAGCCGGACACGCCCACGGAATTGCCCGTGGTGTTCCAGGACGACTGGCTGCTGGTGCTGGACAAGCCCGCGGGTCTGCCCATCCACCCCACGGCGCGCTACCACAAGGGCACCCTCGTCACGCTCCTGCGAGAGCGCTTCGGTGAGCGCTTCGCCGAGCCCGCGCACCGGTTGGACAGGGAGACCAGCGGGCTGGTCGTCTGCGGGCGCACCACGGAGTCCTGCCGGGTGCTGGGGCGGCTGTTCGTCTCGCGTGACGTGCACAAGGAGTATCTGGCGCTCTGCGAAGGGCACCCGCCCGAGGACACGTTCACCGTGGATGCGCCCATCGCGGAGGGCACCGAGCTCATCCGCATCGCCGTGCGCATCGACCCGGTGGAGGGCAAGGAGAGCCGCACGCGCTTCCAGGTGCTCCAGCGCTTCACGCGGGATGGCGCGCCCTTCGCGTTGCTGCGCTGCTTCCCGGAGACGGGGCGCCAGCACCAGATTCGCATCCACCTGTGCCACGCGGGCTTCCCGCTCGTGGGCGACAAGATGTACGGGCCCGACCCCGGCTACTTCGACCGCTTCAGCAAGCACTGTCTGGAGCCCGAGGCGTGGCCGCGGCTGCGCCTGCCCCGGCAAGCGCTGCACGCCGCGCGCATCGCCTTCCCCCACCCGGGCTCTGGCCAGGCGGTGGCGTTCGAGGCGCCCCTGCCCGCGGACCTCACGGACTTCATCGAGGGCCGGCCCGTGGCCTTGCCGGCCTGAAACGCGAAGGCCCCCAGCCTGGAATGAAGCGGGCAGGGGGCCAGGGGCGTGAAGCAGGTGGTGACGTCAGGCGGTGAGCTTGCTGGGCTCGGCGCGTTCTTCGCCGAAGTCGCCGATGAGGTACTTGCCGGAGAAGCAGGCGGTGCAGAAGCTGCCGCGCTCCGGGTCGCCCACCGCGCGGCCCAGGCCTTCCTGGGAGATGTAGCCGAGCGAGTCTGCGGTCACGTACGTGGCAATCTCCTCCAGGCTGTGCGTCGCGGCGATGAGCTCCTGGCGGCTCGGCGTGTCGATGCCGTAGTAGCAAGGCCACTTCGTGGGCGGCGAGGAGATGCGCAGGTGCACCTCCACCGCGCCCGCCGCCTTGATCATCTTCACGATTTTGCGGCTCGTGGTGCCGCGGACGATGGAGTCGTCCACCACCACCACGCGCTTGCCCTTGAGCACCTGCCGCACCGCGGACAGCTTCAGCTTCACGCCGAAGTGGCGGATGGACTGCTGCGGCTCGATGAAGGTGCGGCCCACGTAGTGGCTGCGGATGAGGCCCACGTCGTAGGGAATGCCGCTGGCCTGCGCGAAGCCGATGGCCGCCGGCACGCCCGAGTCCGGCACCGCGATGACCAGGTCCGCGGAGGGCGCCGGCTGCTCCTTCGCGAGCTGACGGCCCATTTCCTTGCGCACTTCGTACACGTTGCTGCCGAACAGCGTGGAGTCCGGCCGCGCGAAGTACACGTGCTCGAAGATGCAGCGCGCCTGACGCGGAGGCTCCGCGAAGGGCTTGCTGGTGCGCAGCAGCCCGTTCTCGATGACGAGTAGCTCGCCCGGCTCCAGCTCGCGCACGGTTTCCGCCTCGATGAGGTCCAGCGCGGTCGACTCGCTGGCCAGCACGTAGGCACCTTCCTTCATCCGCCCCAGCACCAGCGGCCGGATGCCGTGCGGGTCTCTCACCGCGACGAGCTTGTTCTCCGTGAGCACCAGGAGGCTGTAGGCGCCCGTCACCTTGCGCAGCGCCTCCACGAGCTTCTGCTCGAAGGTCGCCTGCTTGGAGCGCGCCAGCAGGTGCAGGATGACTTCCGTGTCCGCGTCCGACTGGAAGATGGCGCCGTCGGCCTCGAGCTGCTGCTTCAGCTCCGCCGCGTTCACCAGGTTGCCGTTGTGCGCGATGGCGCACTGCCCGCCCGCGTACTGCACGAAGAGCGGCTGGGCGTTCTTGAGGGCGCTGCCTCCAGCGGTGGAGTAGCGCACGTGGCCGATGGCCGCCTGCCCGGGCAGGTCGGCGAGCACCGGCGCATCGAAGATGTCGGCGACGAGTCCCATCTGCCGGTGAGCGCGCAGCCCCATCCCGTCAGAGGCGACAATGCCCGCGGACTCCTGCCCGCGGTGCTGGAGGGCGTGCAGCCCCAGGTATGTCAGGTTGGAGGCCTCGGCGTGCCCCACGATTCCGAAGATGCCGCACATGGCGCGCTGCCTTACTCCTTTCGAGCGGTGAGCGGAACAGGAACGCATGCCCCTCTGGTGGGTATTCCACCCGACGCCAGAGTCGTTTCATGTGGGCAGTCAGGCGTCCCAAAGGCCAGGCCCTGCGGTTAGTCTGGTTCCCGCATGGCATCCTCGCGATTGGTCCGCTGGCGTTCCCTGTTTCCCCTGGTGTTGCTCACCGTGGGCGCCGCGTATTCGCTGGCGTCCTGGAACTGGTGTGGCAGCTGGGCTGAACGCGCGCCAGTCCTTGTGTCACAGGTCCATGGCGAAGGGCCGCTGCGCGCGGGCGCGGCGAAGGTGGCGCTCTCGCCGCCCTTCCCGGTGGTGGTGGCCGGCTATACGCCGCCACGGCCCGAGGCGGAGCAGGCCGACGTGCCGCTCTACGCGCGCGCGGTGGTGCTGGAGGCGGGAGGGACACAGGTGGGGCTGGTGTCGTTGGACCTGCTCCTCGTTCCGGATGTGCTGGCCACGCGGGTGCGTGAGCGCGCGCGGGCCTCGGGGCTGGAGGATGTGCTGGTCCTGGCCACGCACACGCATTCGTCGTTGGGCGGGTATGACTCGCGGTTGGTGGCCCAGGTGTCCGGCACCGGGCGCTACCGGGAAGACGTGGTGGATGCCATCACCACGGCGGCGGGTGACGCACTGGCCCAGGCGGCCGCGTCGCTCGCCCCGGTGTCGCTGGAGGTCGGCGAGGCGCGGGAGCAGAAGTTCGTCATCTCCCGCAGCGGTGGCGAGAAGCCGGATGGCGTCCTGACGCGCGCGGTGTTCCGGGGGCAGGCGGGCCCGGTGGCGGAGCTGCTGCTCTACGCCGCGCACCCGACGATGGTGCCGCGTCGCCGCGCCTACGTCGACCCTGACTACCCCGGCCGGCTCAGCGCGCTGCGCGAGGAGGCGGGCAGCGGCGTGACGCTGTTGCTGCAGGGCGCGGGGGGTAATGCGACGGTGGCGTACTCGGAAGGGCAGGGGCTGGAGCGGGTGTCGGGCTTCGCGCATGCCCTGGCGGAGTTGGCCGGCGATGCGCCCTTGTCACCCGTGGGGGAGACCGTGCGGCTGTCCCTGGCGCGCGCTGATGCGGCCATGCCACGTCCGGACGCTTCGCGGCTGGTGCCGGCGCTGACGCGGGCGGCGGGGGACAACCTGCTGTGTGAATCCGCGCCGCGTCTGGCGGAGGTGGGCGCGCTGGTGCTGGGGCCGCTGAAGCTGGTGGCGGTGCCGGGTGAGCCCAGCGTGGCCGCGGGCATGGAGTTGCTGCAGCGGACCGGCGCCACGGGCGTGCTGAGCCTGGCGGATGGCTACGTGGGCTACGTGGAGACGGCGGCGAACGTGCAGGGTGGACTGGGGGAGTCCAAGCGCCAGTACTTCGGGCCCGCGCTGCTGGAGCGGCTGAGCGTGGCGGCGGAGTTCGTTGCCGGGGCGGCGGGCTTCACGCCTTGAGGCGGCCGGGCGCCGCGGAGGACTTTCCGCGGCGCGGCCGGCTTGAGGCTGGCTAGAACTTCTCGAACTTGGAGTCCTTCTTGCGCTTCTTGAACACGAGCGCGGTGCGGCCCAGCAACTGCGCGAGCTCCGCCTGGGCGCCCTCGGCGATGCGCGCCGCGGCTTCCTGGCGCGTCTCCGGGCCCTCGTTGATCTTGACCTTGATGAGCTCGTGGTCCTGCAGCGCCTGCTCGATGGCGGCGATGACACCCTCGGTGACGCCGGCCTGACCGACGATGACCACCGGCTCCAGGTGGTGTCCTAGCGCGCGCAGATGGCGGCGTTGCTTCCCAGTGAGCGGCACGTTCCTTCTCTCCTTCGTGTCTTCGGGTAAGGGGGGCGCACCCTACTTCTTCTGCGACGCGATGCGGACTTCTCGCTGCGCGTCGATGTGGTCCGGTTGAAGCTCCACGGTGCGCTTGAAGTGCTTGAGCGCGCCGTGGCCGTCACCACTCAGCTTGGCGATGACGCCCAGGAAGTAGTGCGCGGGGGCGCAGCGCTCGTTGCGTCTGATGGCGTTCTGGATTTCCCGGAAGGCTTCGGGCTGGGCGGCCTTCTTGTCCGCCGCTGTGAAGAAGCGCGCGTAGCCACGCCACGCGTAGAACTCCGCTTCCTCCGGGTTCAGCTTGATGGCCTCGTCCAGCATCTTCACGGCGTCCGGGAACTTGCGCGCCTTCACCAGGATGCAGGACTTCTGGAACAGCTCCTCCGCCATGAGGATGCCGTTGACGTCCACCCCGTCTCCGCTGCCGCCGCTCTTGAGCTCCTCGATGTAGCTGGCGCGGCTGCTGTCGTCGGAGAGGGTGCGGTAGGCGTCGCCGATATACGCGAAGACCTCCGCCTTCAGTTTCTCCAGCTCCGGCGGCGCCCCCTGCGGGAGCGTGTCCGGGTGGTAGAGCTTGGCCAGGCGGAAGTACGCGATCTTCACCGCGCTTGAGTTCGTCTGCTCCGTCAGCCCGAGTCGCTGGAAGTGGTTCTGCTGCTTCATCGCCATCGTGAGCTGGCGCAGCGCGGGGATCTCTTCAGCCCCTGGTGCATTCGCGGGCGTCGCCGCGGCGGCGGGCGCGGCTGGGCGTTGAGCGCCCTGTGCGGACAGTGACGGCGGGGGACGGGGCTGGGCGCTAGGCCCGGCGACCGGGGGACGTGCGGCGGTGGCTCCGGGGC
>NZ_SRLV01000125.1:0-18879 GCF_006518205.1 Myxococcus sp. CA005
CCCCCAAGCAGGTGCCCCCACCCACGAGCCGGCTGCCCCTCTCCGTGCTCCGGCCACCCGTCCTCGTGGGCCGCGAGACCGAGTGGGCGCGGATGGAGGCCGCGTGGGAGGCGGGGCAGACCATCTTCATCTCCGGCGAGCCGGGCGTGGGCAAGACGCGCCTGGCCCATGACTTCGCGGCGTCGCGGGGCAACTACCTGCTGCTGGAGGCGCGGCCCGGCGAACAGAGCGTGCCGTACTCCTCGCACGTGCGGCTGGTGCGGCAGATGCTGGCCCGGGTGCCTGATCCAAACCTGCCGCGCTGGGTTCGGCGCGAGCTGGCGCGCCTGCTGCCGGACCAGGCCGGGCAGGAAGGCCTGCCCCCGCCCATGGCGGACGAGGCCGACCGCAGCCGCTTCCTGGAAGCGCAGTGCCAGCTCGTCTACCAGCTCGCGGCCAGCATGGACGCCATGGTGGCCGACGACCTCCAGTTCATGGACAGCGCCACCGCGGAGTTCGCGGTGCTGATGCTGTCGCGCCGCCACGCGCCCGAGCCCGGCGGCCGTTTCCCGCGCTTCATCGACACCTACCGGACGGATGAGCTGTCGCCCCAGGCCACCGTCTTCGTCCAGCAGTTGGTGACCGCGGGGCTGGCCATCCTGGTGGAGTTGCAGCCCCTGGGCTCCGCGGCGGTGGGCGCGCTGCTCCAAAGCCTGGAGCTTCCCGGCGCGGAGAAGCTGGTGCAGGACGTGACGCGGCACACCGGCGGCAACCCGCTCTTCATCACCGAGACACTGAAGTACCTGCTGGAGACCGGCGGCCTGGAACGCGGCTGGCCCGAACACGTCCCCGCCTCCGGCCGGGGCCAGCAGCTCATCCAGCAGCGGCTGGAGCGGCTGTCCCCGTCCGCGCTGCTGGTGGCCCGGCTGGCGGCGCTGGCGAAGACGGACTTCACACTGGAGCTGGCCAGCGAGGTGCTGGAGATGAACCCGCTGGCGCTCGTCACGCATGTGGCGGAGCTGGAAGGCGCGCAGATTCTGAGAGGCGAGCGCTTCACCAATGATTTGCTCTTCGAGGTGGTGCGCCAGGGCGTTCCCGGCGCGCTGGGCACGCTGCTCCACCGCCGGCTCGCCGTGGCCCTGGAGCAGCGCGGCGCCGCGCCCGTCGTCGTGGCCCAGCACTGGCTGGACGGCCACGAGCCACGCCGCGCGGCCCCCTTCCTCGTCTCCGCCGCCAACGCGGAAGCCGCCGCCCTGCGCCACCTGGAGGCCGCCCTGCTCTATCACCGCGCCGCCGCGCTGCTGGACGAGACGGGCCACGCCGACGAAGCGGCGCTCGTGCGGGGCCGCGTGCGCAACATCCCGACCGCGTAGCCGGCTCGGCTCAGCGAGGCGCCGCCGTCACCTCGCGCGCCACGTCCAGGAAGGCGCGGAAGGCGGGCGACACCTGCGCGCGGCTGGGGAAGTAGAGAAAGAAACCCTCCACACGCGCCGCGTAGGGCTCCAACACCAGACGCAAGGTGCCGCGCGCCAGCTCCGCCGCCACGGACGGCTCGAACACGTAGGCGAGCCCCAGGCCGGCTTCCGCCAGCTCCACGTGCGCCTTCCAATGCGCGCTGACGAACGGCCCGCGCACCGGCACGCGCCAGCTGCGCTGCCCACGCTCCAGCTCCCACTGGTAGATGGAGCCCGTCGTCTCGGAGCGGATGCAGAGACAGTCATGCGTCAGCAAATCCGTGGGCCGCTCGGGCGTACCCCGCCGGTCGAGGTAGGCGGGCGCACCCACCACGACGAAGCGGAAGCTGCTCGACAGGCGCACCTGCACCATGTCGCGCTCCAGCGCCTCCGACATGCGGATGCCGGCATCCAGCCCCTCCGCCACCACATCCACGAGCCGGTCCTCCACGCGCAAGTCCACCTCCACGCGCGGGTGGAGCCGGAGGAAGCGCGTCAGGATGGGCGTCACCACGGGCGTGACGGCGACGGTGGGCACGGTGAGACGCACCGAACCAGACACCTCGCCCGGCCGGGCAGTGGCAGTCTTCAGGGCATCGAGCGCCTGCTCCACAGGCGGCCCCGCGGACTCCAGCAGGCGGCGGCCCGCGTCCGTGAGAGACACGCTTCGCGTGGTGCGGGTGAGCAACACCACGCCCAGCCGCGTCTCCAACTGGCGGACGGACTGGCTCAGCGCGGACGCGGACACACCCAGCTCCGAGGCGGCCGCGGCGAAGCTGCGCTTGCGCCCCACCACCAGGAAGGCATTCAGGGCATTGAGCGGCGTGAAGGCCATTGTAAAGATTTCCTAAGCAGCGCGTCCCGATTTCGCCTGTTACGCGCGCGCGAGCGCGGACGCATATTCCGTTCCGCCGAGCAGTGACAACACCCCAAGGCCAGGAGAGCACCCCTCATGATTCCCGTTCGCGGCTATGCCGCCCAGGACGCCAAGTCCCCCCTCGCCCCGTTCCAGTTCGAGCGCCGCGAGCCCGGCCCCAGCGACGTGCAGATTGAAATCCTCTACTGCGGCGTCTGCCACTCCGACCTGCACCAGGTGCGCGACGAATGGGGCGGCTCCCGGTTCCCCATGGTCCCAGGCCACGAAATCATCGGCCGCGTGGTCCGCGTGGGGGACCAGGTGAAGAAGGTCAAGGTCGGGGACATGGCCGGCGTCGGCTGCATGGTCGACTCCTGCCGCACCTGCCCCAGTTGCCAGGAGGGCCTGGAGCAGTACTGCGAGAAGGGCAACGTCCAGACGTACAACGGCAAGGAGAAGGACGGGCAGACAGCGACCCAGGGCGGCTACAGCGAGGCCATCGTCGTGGACGAGGCCTTCACGCTGAAGATTCCGGAGAACCTGGACCCGGCCGCCGCCGCGCCGCTGCTGTGCGCCGGCATCACCACATACTCGCCGCTGCGGCACTGGAAGGTGCAGCCGGGTCAGCGCGTGGGCGTGGTGGGCCTGGGCGGACTGGGCCACATGGGCGTGAAGCTGGCCAAGGCCATGGGCGCCCACGTCACCGTCTTCAGCCACACCGACAGCAAGAAGCAGGACGCCACGCGCCTGGGCGCCGACGCCGTCGTGGTCTCCTCGAACAAGGAGGAGATGGCCGCGCAGACGGGTGGGTTCGACTTCATCCTCGACACCGTCTCCGCGCAGCACGACATCAACGCGTACCTGCGGCTGCTGCGACGGGACGGGCACCTGGTCCTCGTCGGCGCCCCGGAGAAGCCTCTCGACGTCCGCCCCTTCTCCCTCATCCCCACGCGGCGGAGCTTCTCGGGCTCGATGATTGGGGGTATCCAGGAAACGCAGGAAATGCTAGACTTCTGCGGCAAGCACAACATCGTCTCCGACATCGAGCTGATTTCCATCCAGCAGGTGAACGACGCCTACGAGCGGCTGCTGAAGGGAGACGTGAAGTACCGGTTCGTCATCGACCTCGCGAGTCTGCGGAAGTAGCCGCCCGGGAGCTCCGGCTCCCACCTCGCGGGACAACAGCCGATAGGCAACGACTGCCCCGGCTCGAAGTCGCGCCCCTCCCACCGGCCCTGGAGGGCAGGACAGTGCACGCCTTTGCACATCGTCCTGCCCCACTGGTCAGGTGCTTGCTCGCCGTTCGGTGCGAATTCTCAGAGCATGACTACGACGATTGCGCAGGCCGGTTTCGTGCAGGTGACGTCCCCGTACCCCGAGGAACAGGAGTTGTTGGATCCGGCGCTCGCCGCCCCCACGCCCCAGAAGGCAGCCCAGCTTCGCCAGAAGGCGAGCCATTGGCTCAGCCGCGCACAGAAGGAGCTGCACGACGCCATCTTCGCGCGGGACGGCTCGGAGGCCGGACTGGACCGTTATGCCAGCGCCCGCGCGGAGCTCGACTCGGCGGAGACGTGGGCCCTGCGCGTCGCGGAAGCCTTCGCCATTCGCCGTGATTGACGACGCGCCGGGGCCCCGGCGCTGGACGGCGGCGCCGGGCACTCCAGCGGACGTCACGCCACCCGGGCGGAAGCCTCGGTCCGTTCGGCCTGGGCGCCCTCCGGCACCGGAGCGGGGCGCTGGCCGTAGGGGAAGTAGTCCTTGAGCTTCAGCATGTGCTTCTCGAAGAGGTTCCAGCTCACCAGCGCGAGCCCCAGCGAGAGCCCCGCGGCCACCACGTAGAACACCAACTGCATGGGCATGTCCGAGCCCGCCACCGTCTTCAGCGGCGTCTTCAGCACCGTGCGGCGCAGGATGGCGTCCAGCGGCGAGTGGATGAGGTAGATGGCGTAGCTGTACTTGCCGAAGGTGAGGAGCAGCCGCATCGTGAGGAAGCGGTACAGGACGTGGCCCTTGGAGACGGCCACCGCCTTGTACACGCACACGGCGTAGAGCACGGCGATGGCGGTGTAGCCGCCCGTGCGCTTCACCAGCTCGAACGTGGGGCCCACCGGCAGCACCACCAGCGCGAGCACCACCGGCACCGAGGCCCAGACCGCCCAGCGCATCCACGGGAACGCCTTCAGGCCCAGCCCTTCCGGGTGGCGCAGCGCCATCGCGAGCAGGCCGCCCATCGCCAGCGAGTCCACGCGGCAGAACGTCACCACGTAGGTGCTCTCGATGCTGGCCCCGTACAGCGTGAGCCCCACGCGCACCAGGATGGCCATGGCGATGGTGCCCAGGCACAACCGGATGGCGCCCCGGTACGACACCGCGGCGATGAGGAAGGGCCAGACGATGTAGAACTGCTCTTCGATGGCCAGCGACCACACCACGCCGAGGATGGGGTGCGTGGTGTCCACCCACAGCTGGTAGAAGTTGGAGAAGTACAGCAGGTACCAGACGGCGCCGTCGGTGGTGATGCGCTCGTCCAGGCCCAGTCGGCCCGCCAGCGATGGCAGCACCAGGAACGACACCGCCAACGCCAGGTAGTAGAGCGGGAAGATGCGCAGGAAGCGGCGCATGTAGAAGTTGCGGAAGAAGTACGGCTGCCCCTTCGCCTCCCAGAGGATACCGGTGATGAGGAAGCCGGAGAGGACGAAGAACAGGTCCACGCCCGTCCATCCGGCGCCAGCCAGCCACCACGTCACGCGTCCCGCCACGCTCTGGTCGCTCAGGTGGGTCGTGTGGAAGAACACCACCAGCAGGACGGCGAGGCCCCGCACACCGTCCAGCACGGGCAGGTGACCCTGCAGGCGCGGAGCGTGCGCCGTGGGTGCATCCACACGGCCAGAGTTCAAGGACATGAAAGTTCTCTTACCAACAACGACTGTTATTCAACAAGACCACCACCCGGCGTGCGTGGGATTGCGGTGTGGGGTGTCAGTCCTGCCACCAGGCAGTCGGGCGCGGGAAAAACGCACGCGCGCGTGAAACTCCCGGGCCGCCCGTGACACCTTGGTGCCGTGGCCCTCCTTTCCGCGATGAAAATGGTGCTGGCAGGTGCGCCCCCGTCCGACACGGACCGGGAGCGGACGTTGCTGCGCCGGGCGCGCACGGGTGACCCCGCGGCCTTCCGCTGGCTGTTTGAACGGCACGCCGCGGGGGTGTGGCGCTTCTTGAAGGACTTGCTGCGCGATGAGGCCGCGGCGGACGAAGCCACGCAGGAGACGTTCGTCCGCGCCCATGCGCGGCTGGGCGCGCTTCGCGACGAAGACCGGCTGGGGGCGTGGCTGCTGGGCATCGCCCGGCACGTGTACCTGGAGTCGCTGCGGCACCGGGGCGCCCACGTGGACATGGACGATGAAGTCCATGGCAGCCAGGTGGAGGCGATGCTGCCCACGCCCACGCCGGAGGACCTGCTCCTGGACCGGGAACTGGAAGGATTGCTGGCGGGCGCGCTGGGGACGCTGCGCGAGGACCGGCGCGCGGCGCTGCTGCTGCGCATCGACCACGGCCTGCCCTACGAGGAGATTTCAGCGGTGATGGGCTGGTCGCTCCAGAAGGTGAAGAACGAAATCCACCGCGCACGGCTCCAACTGCGCGAGCACCTGGCCGCACACGTTGGAGGCCACTCATGAGCGCTTGTCGCGAAACCGAACTGGACGCGCTGCTGGCCGACGAACTCTCCCCCGAGGACGCCACGCGGGTCCGCGCTCACGCCCAGGCCTGCCCCGCCTGTCAGCACGCGCTGAGCTGGCTGCGCGCGGAGCGTGGGTGGATGGCGCAGCGAGCGCGGCGCATGCCGGCGCGGCCCGCCCTGGACTTCGCCGCGTTGGAGTCCCGGCTGCGAAAGCCCGTGGTACCCGACGCCCCGAAGGTCAACTGGATGCACTGGGGGAAGATGCTGACCGCGGCCCTGGCGTCGGTGGCCTTCGTGGGCATCACCACGCTCCAGGTGACGCGCCTCCCAAGCGCCGACGAGCCCTGGCCCCGGAACGACGCGCTCACCACCGCCACCCGGGCCGTCGACTGGTGTGACGACCCTTCACGGGAAGCCGTGGCGGCGCTGGAAGCCCGCGTGGGGGCGTGCCTGGTGGCCTCCCCCTTGATAACCCTGCGCTGACGCCGGCCGCGGTGACCTACGGCGCCGGGGCCAGCTGGCGCTCTGCGTGCTCGACGGCCTCCACCGCATCCACCAGGCCCTTGCCGTAGTTCAGATCCGGCCCAGCCGGCCCCAAATCCCGGGCCGTCTCGAGCAGGGCATTGCGGACCTTCTCCGCATCGAGCTGCTGGGGACTCACGCTCCACACCAGGGCCGCCACCCCGGCCACGTGCGGCGTCGCCATGGAGGTGCCCGTCTGCAGCGTGTAGTCCAGACCGGTGACGTCCAACGTCACGTCCTGCCCCATGAGCTCGCGGAGCACGTTGGCCGACTCCAAGGACACGGAGACAGTGGGCACCCACAGCTTGGACGGCCCGTTGAGCGTGAAGTTGCCCGTGCCCTCCTCGGCGGTGTGGTTGCCGATGATGACGGCCTTCGCTCCGGCGCGGACGGCGTTGCGCACCTTCTCCTCGAAGAGGATGCCGCCGCCGCGGTCAACATAGGCGACGAAGCCATCACAGGTGGCGGCCTCTCCACAGTCGGAGATGCTGCTGCCCAGGCCGCAGTTCACCATCCGCCCCGAATAGGCGCCCACGGCCGAGAACTCCAGGGGGTTGGACGCGAACTGCTGGCCGCTCGCGGCCACCTCTCCATACGGCGCCCCGCCGATGATGGTGGCGCTCAACACGCCCACGCCGGGGGCCACCAGGTTGATGCCCTGGCCGTACTGGGAGAAGCTAGCCCACTCCCCCGAGAAGGTCACCGCGCCCACGCCCACCACGGAGTCGTACCCGGCCGGGAAGGACACCTCGCCCGCGCCGGAGTTGCCCGTCGCCGCGATGGCCAGCACGCCATTCGCCTTGGCCTGGCTGAAGGCCAGCTCCTCGGCCTCGTTCTTCGACACGGCGCCCAGCGACAGCGACACGATGTTCGCCCCCTGCTCCTGGCACCACTGGAGCGCGGCGATGACATTCAGGGTGTCGCCCGTGCCGCGCTCGTTCAGCACGCGGGCGATCAGCAGCGACGCGGTGGGGGCCACGCCCACCGTTCCGTTGGGGTCCTCGCCCAGCCGCACCCGGCCACCCCCGCCCAGCTGCGCGGCGATGGTGGCCGCGGTGTGCGTGCCGTGTCCGCCGCCCCACAGCAGCACGTTGCCCTTCGAGTCCACCTTCGCGTCCAGCGCCAGCGAGTTGGCGGACCCGCTGATGAAGTCCTTGCCTCCGATGAAGGCGGCCTGCAGCTCCGGGTGGCGGTTGTCCCAGCCACTGTCGATGACGCACACCTTGATGCCCGTGCCCGAAGGCCGGCCCTCGTCGAGGACACCGTCGTCGTTGAAATCCCAGACCTTGTTGGCGCGCACCATCTTCAGGCCGTCGGTGTACTCCCCCACGGAGCCCACGGTGTTGGGGGGCGGCCGCGGCTCCGCGCCCAGCCACGCCTGCGCGGGCAGCGGTGGCCGCGACATGCCGAGCGCGTACACCGGACGGTTGGGCGACACCGACACCACGTCCGGATTCCTGGCGAGCGCCGCGCGCGCCTCGGGAGACACCCGGGCGGACAGCATGTTCAGCGACGGGACGCGCTGCTTCACCTGGCCTCCAGCGCGCGTCACCTCGTTGGCGAAAGCATCCGTGTTGGCCTGCGCGGAGGCGAAGACGCGCTGCCGGAAGGCGATGATGACGTCATCCCCGCCATCGTCCGTCAGGGCCGCCTCGCTTCGCGCCGCGGACACCACCGTCGGCAACTGGGACGCCCCCTCGGTACCGGGACACGCCTTGGGCTCCTGCTCCGAGCCACATGCCATCAGCCCCCCGACCAGACCCAGCCAGACGCAACGCTTCATTTCACGCTCCTCGATTGCCCGTCCAGCAGGCGTCGTACGTCACGGCGCGGCTGATGGATTTCCAGGGACGCGCATGAACGGGAGGACACCTGATTCCGTTCCCGGAGCGCAAGTTAACCACGCCAGCGAATCGGCCGCTCGCGCCCCTGTCCGTGGCAGGACGTGCCCGGCGAGCAGCCGACAGGGGAGCGTTCGCCCTTTCACGCCTCGGCCGGATCCACACCGAAAAGGCGGAGCGCATCGGCGGCATAGACGTCCAGTTGCCGCTGCGTCTCCGCGGCGTCCCAGCCCAACCGGGGCGCCATGACCTCGGCCGCCACACGCGCGGCCGCCTGCCCCTGGTCGCGCGTCTCGAACGCCACCTTGAGGCGGCGGATGAGCAGGTCCGACAGGGTGTGCACCAGTTCGTGGGTGACACCCCAGGCGGCCTCGGCGGCCCGGTAGGGAAGCCCCTCGGCGAGCGGCCGGGACAGCGCGGCGTCCTCTCGCGTCAGGGCCCACACGCGGCGCCAGCGGCTGCCATAGGCGCGCACCAGGTGGACGGCTGTGGCGTCGTCTCCCACCTCGGTGCGCGCCGCGGCGAACTCGGCGTCCAGCGCGCGGATGTCTCCACCCGGCAGGGGCAACACATCCGTGGGCGAGCGGCGGCGAGGCTGGCCCAGGCGGCGCTCCACAGCGTCCACCACGTCGCGCGCCATGACGCGATAGGTGGTGAGCTTGCCACCGCTGATGGCGAGCACGCCGGAGGGGCTCACGTCGATGGCGTGCTCGCGGCTGGCACTGCCCGCGTCGGCCTGTGTGCCGTGGTAGCCGCTGGCCACCAGGGGGCGGATGCCGGCCCACGCGCTCACCACGTCCGCGCGAGTGAGGCGCGCCTCGGGGAAGAAGGCGTTGGCGGACTCCAGCAGGTAGGCCACGTCGGACTCGCTGGCGCGGACCTCCGCGGGGTGCGCGCGCGTGGACGTCTCCGTGGTGCCAATGATGGTGAAGTTGTCGGCGGGCAGCACGAACATCACCCGGCCGTCCTTGGGGGACAGCAGCGTGAAGGCGTCGCGGTGGTTGATGCGCTCGCGCGGTACGGCGAGGTGGACGCCCTTGCTGCCGCGCACGGCCGGGCTCGCCCCATTCGGCGCATCCAGCCGGCGGATTTCATCACTCCACGGGCCCGTGGCGTTGACGAGGGCCCGTGCGCGCACGGTGACCTCCTCGCCGGTGAGGTGGTCCACCACCGTCGCGCCGTGCGCTTGTCCCTGCTCCAGGACGAGCGCCTTCACGGACGCGTGGTTGAGGACGACGGCGCCCGCCTCGGACGCGCCCACGGCATTGGCCAGGGTGAGGCGCGCGTCGTCCGTGGCCGCGTCGTAGTAGCGGGCACCGCCCTTGAGGTGGTCGGTGCGCAGGCCTGGCTCGGCCGCGTGGACCTGCCGGGCGTTGAGCCGCCGGTAGCCCTTCACGTTCCGGAAGAGGGAGAGGGCGTCGTAGAGCATGAGGCCCGCGTTGAGCTTCCAGCGAGGCACGCGGGCGCCCGCGTACACGGGCCAGATGAAGGCGAGCGGACGCACCAGATGCGGGGCGAGCCGCAGCAGACGTTGGCGCTCGATGCTGGATTCGAAGACGAGGCCCAGGTGGCCGTGCTCCAGGTAGCGAAGGCCGCCGTGGATGAGCCGGGACGAGCGGCTGGAGGTGCCACTGGCGAAGTCGTCACGCTCGACGAGCGCCACCTTGAGGCCCCGGAGCGCGGCATCCCGCGCCGAGCCCGCGCCGGTGACACCGCCCCCGATGATGAGGACGTCGAAGGTCTCCGTGGCCAGGGCCCGCAGGCGTGCTGCGCGGGACGGAGGCGGGGGCACATCTGCTTCGGAGACAACACGGCTGAGCGCGACGGATTCAGAACGCACGGCACAAGTGTAGCGGCGTTGGCCGGCGAGGGCAGCGGAAACCAATGCGCTGCGTCAAGCGCGCTACACGGAGCGAGGCGACATGTGTCCGCGAGGCACCCATCCGAGGGGGGACGGCGCCTTGCGCGTCCGGATGAAGACAGATAGGAGGCGGCCGACCCTTCCCCTCACCCCGGGCTCCACGGCCTTGTTGAACCCCCACGACCGACGCGACCTGGCCAGCCTGGGACTGATGGTCCTGGTGTACGGGCTCGTGGTGGCGCCGGTGCTGCACGCGGTGGTGGAGCACGGCGATGGTGGTCATCACCACTCCCATGCCCATTCACACCCGCACGGGCGCCCCCACGCGCACGGTGCGGGGAACGAGCACGCACACCGTGGCGATGAGGGCACGGGGGAACCCGCGCCCGACGGTGAGCAGAAGCGCGGGCACGAGCACCTGACGGGCTCCGTGGAACACCTGCAGGCGGTCGCGCTGACCTGGGCGGTGATGAAGCTGCCGCGCGTACGTGAAGTGTCGTGGCTCGCGGAGCTCCAGCGCGGCCCCACGAGGGTCCCCGGCTCCGCGGTGCGCCCGACGGCGATGCCCCAGGGCCCGTAACCGTCATCACCCTCTCGCAGCCAACGCAGGGAGCCACGCGTGCGGGGCACGCATGGGTCCGAGTGTCCTTCTCTTGCTGACTCACTTCTGAACCCGTCCCGGTGGGGCCACTCCCTGGGGCGTCGTGCGCCGCGCGAGGTCCGAGCGTGAGCAAGACGCCGCAGCATGGGGCCTGCGCCGCCGTGTGTCCGTACGTGCCCGTGCTCCTCGTTGCCGCAATGTCGTCGTGTGTCCTCGCCCTGTCGCCCTCGAACCGTCCACCAGATGCGGCACGAGAGCCATCTCCCGCGTCCGAGCATGCCGCGGCAGGCACGGGCACGAGCGCACATGACGACGTGCCGCCATTCGTGAACACGGAGCGCCAGGCCCCACCCGCAGCCAGCGCCATCACGTCCGTGAACTCTCCGGCGGAAGCGGACGCATCCCCAGCCAACGAGCCCGGACAGCTTCCCAAGGAAGCATCCCCCCCTCACCCCATCACCCAAACCGCCGACGTCCCCTCGTCGGAGGAGACAAGCTCCCATCCTCTCCCCTCGGAGCAGGAGGCATCCCTCACCAGCGCATCCGACTTCGAGGCCAAGGAGCCGCCGTCAAAGTCCACGGTGGTGCGGGGCGCGCGTCCCGCGCAAAGCGCGTCCGAGGTGACACTGGGCCGGGACATCTTGGACGCGGCGCCACGCAGGAACGCGGTGGACCTCCTGCGAGCCGTCCCTGGCCTCGTGGCCTCGCAGCACAGCGGAGAGGGCAAGGCCCAGCAGCTCTTCCTCCGAGGCTTCGACGCGCTGCACGGCCAGGACGTGGAACTCGACGTCGGCGGCCTGCCAGTGAACGAGGTGAGCCACATCCACGCGCTGGGCTACGCGGACATCAACTTCGTCATCCCAGAGGTCGTGCAGACGCTCGAAGTGACGGAAGGTTCGTACCGCGCCGCGCAGGGTGACTTCGCCGTCGCGGGAACGGTTCGCATGAATCTGGGCGTCGCCGAGCCCGGCGTCCACCTCCTGGGGACACTCGGCCAGTACGGCCAGCGTCGGCTCGTGGCCACGGTGCGGCCAGGAGACGACGCGGGAACCTTCGCCGCGGTGGAGCTGGGCGAAGGCAGAGGCTTCGGCGCTCAGCGAGGCTACGGCCGCGCCTCTCTCCTCGCCCAGGCCAACGCGACACTCGGAGACGGGCTGACGGTCCGCGCACTCGCAGGCAGCTACGTCACGCGCTTCGACTCCCCGGGCGTGGTGCGCGAGGACGACCTGCTTTCGGGCCGGAGCGACTTCTTCTCCGCCGCCCTGGGCCGGCAGGGCGGCTCGGTGTCGCGGCACCAATTGCTGCTCGGCGTGGACCTGCCGCGCACGGGGAACGGGCGCACGAAGCTGGAGGTCTTCGGCATCCTCTCGGACCTGCGGCTGCGCAACAACTTCACGGGCTTCCGTGTCGACGAGCGCGGTGACGGCCTGGAGCAGACGAACAACGCCACCACGCTGGGCGCCCGCGCCGAGCATCGGAGGTCGGTGACGGCCTTCGGTCGCCCGGTCGCGCTGGAGCTGGGATTGGGCGCACGGCGAGACAGCGTGGAGCAGACGCAGCGGCGCTACCGCGAATCCGACGGCACCTTCTTCTCGGACGAGATTGACGCGGCATTCACCCAGACGGACGTCTGGGGCTGGGCCGAGGCCCGCATGCCACTGGGCCGCTGGAGCTTCCGGTTGGGGGGGCGCGCGGACGCGTTGGGTGTGGAGGTCTTCGACGCGCTCGCCTTCCGAGATCCGCGCTACTACGACGGACAGGGCTATTCGCGCAGTGCCTTCGGCGTCCACCTGGGCGCGAAGGCGGGCGTGGAGTACGCGCTGGGAGATGACGCGGACGCCTGGCGCCTGTTCGCCAGCTACGGTGACGGATTCCGCTCGCCGCAGGCACGCAGCCTCTCGGAGGGCGAGCGCGCCCCCTTCGTCTCCATCCGAGGCGCGGAGCTGGGCTCGCGCAAGGACGGCGAGCACTGGGCCCTGCAGCTCAGCCTCTTCGGCTCGCAGGTGGACAACGACTTCTTCTTCGACCACACCGTGGGCACGACGGTGTACACGGGCCAGACGTTGCGCTCGGGCGTCTCCGCCGCGCTCCAGGCCCGTCCACTGCAAGGACTCGTCACCTCGGTCAGCGCCACGTTCGCCCACGCCTACGTGCGAGCCTCGGACACGCTGCTGCCCTACTTCGCGCCCTTCGTCGCGCGCGCCGACGTGGGTTGGGACGGCCCGCTGACCTGGACGGGGTTCGGCGGTAGCACGCTGTCGCTGGGCACGGGGCTCACCTTCATCGGTCCACGCCCGCTGCCCTTCAGTGAGCGCAGCGCCACCGTGTTCCTCGCGGATGCGCACGTCGCCATCCGCCGGGGCGAGCTGGGGCTGAGGCTGGAGGTCTCGAACCTGCTCGACGCGCGCTGGAGGGATGGCGAGTTCGTCTACGGCTCGCGTTTCGACCCTGCCGCCGCGGCGAGCCTCGTCCCGGCAAGACATTTCACCGCGGGGTCGCCTCGGATGGCCTCGCTCTCCCTGGAGGTCCACCTATGAATCGCAGACACATCCTCACCGGCGCGCTGGCCCTGGCCGCCTCTGCCACGGTCCTGAGCGGCTGTGGCAGCGAAGCGGAGCGGCGCACCTTTCCCGTGGAGGTGACGTCCACGCCCATGACAGGCGCCAACGAGCGAGGCTGGACGGTGACGGTGGAGTCCGCGCACCTCTCCGTGGGCCCGGTGCGCTTCTTTGAAGGCCGCGCGCTGACGGCCCGCCGCTTCGACTGGTACACGCTCATCGGCGGCACGGCCTATGCGCACCCCGGACACTACTCACCGGGCGACGCGCTGGCCGAGATGCTGACCACCCACACCGTGGACCTGCTCACCGGCGCCACGCTGGGCGACGCGAGCGCGGTGACGGGCGAGTACGGCTCCATGGAGCTGACGCTGACGGCCCCCACGCAGGCCACCGACGCCCAGGGCGTGCTGAGCGGCCAGGCGATGCGCGTTCGCGGCACGGCGCGCAACGCGGAGGGCGTCGAGCGGCGCTTCGACGCGCTGACGAGCCTGCCCAAGCCCATTCAGGGCGTGCGCTTCGAGAAGTCGCTGGGGATGGAGGCGGGCCGTGTGCGCATCGCCGTGAAGCTGGGGACGTGGCTGGGCCGCATTGACTTCGCCACCGCGACCGATTTGGACGCGGATGGCGTCTACACCTTCCCCGCCGACAGCCAGGCGCAGAACGCGCTGGTGCGCGGCGTGGAAGACACCACTGCCTACGTCGTGACGTGGGTGGAAGGAGCTGCGCAATGAAGAAGTGGATGCTGGGGCTTTCCTGTCTGGGACTGATGGCGTGCAGCGACGGCGCGGGCACGGTGACGTTCACCACCTATGGCGAGGACTACATCGAGAAGGAGATTCCCGCGGCCGTGGGTGGCGAGGACGGCATCGTGGACGGCTGGACGGTGCGCTTCAGCAAGTTCCTCGTGGTGCTCGGCGAGGTGAAAGTCGGCAACCACGACGAGACCGCCATCGAGATGATGCAGGCGCGGGTATTCGACGTGCACAAGCCCGGCCCGGTGGTGGTGGAGACGTTCCGCGACGTACCGGCCCAGGAGTGGGACCACGTCAGCTTCGCCATCGCGCCCAACACCAACGCGGTTGCGGGCAACGCGGACGCCGCGGACGTCACGCGGATGAAGGACGGCGGCTACTCCGTCTACATGGAGGGCAGGGCGACCAAGGGTGAGCAGACCAAGCGCTTCGCCTGGGGCTTCACCACCAACACCGTCTACGAGCACTGCGAGAGCCCGGGCCTGGGCGCGGGCGTAACGGTGCCCAAGGACGGCGAGGAGACAGTGCAGCTCACCATCCACGGCGACCACCTCTTCTTCGACGACCTGCAGTCGCCGGACGCGCAGATGCGCTTCGACGCGCTGGCCGCCGCGGACAGCATGGGCATCGCGGGTCCCGACGGAGAGGTGACGCTTGAGGAGCTGGCGGCGGTGGACCTGACGGAGCTGCCGGCAGGGCAGTACGGCACGGGTGGCGTGGGCAACGTGCAGACGCTGCGCGACTTCGTCACGGCGCTGACGCGCAACCTGGGGCACTACCGCGGCGAAGGTGAGTGCGAGCCCCGGGCACGCTGACCACGCGGAGGGATGCTGGCGCGGTGGCACGAACGGCCGGCCACCGCGCCAGCATGAACCCCCAGGCCCGGGGCCGACCCTCCCTGGGCCTGGAGTCCTTCAAAGCTCAGCTCTTGTTGTGCGAGGAGCCAGACGAGTTCGCCGCGGGGTTCCCCCCCGTCGAGTTGTTCCCGCTGTTGCTGCTCCCGCCATTGGGGTTGTTGCCCGACTGCCGAGGGCTGTTGGGGTTCATTTGGTTGGAGCGGTTGTCCTGCGACGCCTTGTGCGCGGGGTTGTTGGGATTCTTGGAGTTGGCGCGCTGGTCGTTCTGGTTCTTGCCGCTGTCCTTGCTCATGGACCTACCTCGGGAGTCCCCAAGCGAAAGTGCCGGGGAGGCCTGAAACTAGGAAGCGGCCCAGGTGGAAACACTCGTGCGGAGGTGTTCGTCCGGTGTCGGGAAGCACACGACATCGCCCGGCGTCGGACACGGAATGCGCGAGCCGCGGCTTTGCAGGATGCGGCGGCGAGCAAGGGTGCCTACCTCGTGCCCCAGGAGGTGACGCGGCGTGAGGACGGTCACGTACGAGCGCAGTGGGCGAACGAACACGGGCGCACAGGCGCTCCGGCTGGAAGGAATGAAGCACCTGAAGGTGCTGGAGCAGGGTGAGGTGGTCAGCGAGCGAGACCTCACGGGAGCGGAAATCCAACGTCTGGGCCCGCTCTTCGAACAAGCCAGCCGCGCCCCCGCCCCCGTCGTCATGGTTCCGCAGGCAGGTGGGCCAGACGGTCTCGCGGTGACGCTCGCGTTCGAGGACGAAGAGTCTCCTCGCGTGCGCATCGCGGCCGAGCGGCTTCCGGCCCAGGGCGCTGGCCCCCTCTATGACGCCCTGCTTGAGGAACTGGACCGCCTGCTCACGACCGAGCTGCATGCCTGGGCTCCGCGTCGCGCACACGCGGTGCTGCCGCACCAGTTGCGCGAAGAAGAGCAGTAGCGCCTCAGGGCCCAACGCCTCGTGCGACCCGCCCAGGTAAGCCGCCCCTCGGGCGGGCGGGAGCAAGCCCGCAGCCGGGGTTGCTGCCGAGCTCGGCTTCTGTGAAGACAGGAGCATGAGGCGTGTGCAGTTGTCCGTGCATCGCACGGTGGGAGAAGCACGGCTTCTGGCGGGTGCGCTGGAAGCCATGGGAGTTGCGGTAGAGGTACGCGGAGAAGCCCTTGCCCCGTTGAGCGGCGAGATTCCGAGTGCGGAGACCTGGATAGAGCTGTGGGTGGAGCCGCAAGACCTCGAGCACGCAAAAGGCCTCCTGGCGGAGCTCCTGGAGAATCAAGAGCACGCCGAGCGGTCGGTGGAGTGTCCACGGTGCCGCGAAGAGAACCCCGGCAACTTCGAGCTGTGTTGGAGCTGTGGCCTGGAGCTGCCCTCGGGGCTACGTCCAAGACTGCGGGCAGTGTAGTAGCGGGGATGCATGATGAGGCGGAGCGCGCCTCCAGGAGAATCGGAAGTGCAGGAAGCAGAGGGAGCGCGTCGCCGCAGGCTGAACCGGGGGACCCGAAGCCTGCTCATCGTGTGCACCGTGGTGACGCTCATCCACCTCATTCCGCTTTTCATCTCCCGGAACATGCCCGAGCAGCGGCTGTCCATCGCACGGGCCATGTCGAGCGTGTCGCAGCGTGTCCCTTTCCTGCGGCCGATGAAGGACGACGCCAAGGCCACGCCGGCGGAGCTGAGAGAAGCCGCGACGCTGCTGCTGAATGGGGCGCCAGATGACGCCCATGCACTGGTCTTGGAGGCGGAGCGCCGGAATCCCCTGGAGGTCGAAACCCAGCTCCTGCTGGCGAGAATCTGCGACGTCGAGCGGATGAGCCGGTGTGTGAGCACGGCCCTGTCACGAGCAGAGACGCTGGCCCCACGAGACGCGCGGCCGGACCTGCTCCGAGCGGAGCTACAAGAGAAGGACGGTGACGTCGTGGGCGCAGCCGAAGCGATGGAGCGGGCGCATGAAAAGGCGCCCGGCGACCCGCTGGTCGGACTGCGCTACGTCCACCTGCTGAGCGCGGCGAAGCGGGGCGAAGAGGCGCTGGCCGTCCTCCAAAAGCTTGAAGGGCGCCTGCCGCATGCCAGGTTCCTGGTGGAACAAGGCAGGGTGCATAGCCGGGAAGGGCACGACGCCGAAGCGGTGAAGCTCTTCCGCGCGGCGGTGGCCGAGGACCCGAAGCTCAGCATGGGCTTCTTCGAGCTCGGGCTCGCCTGGCATCGGCTGGGCCAGGTGGACACCGCAGAAGAGGCTTTGCGCCAAGCGGACCGACTGGACCGGGCAGACCCCAAGGCGCTGGCGGCCCTCTGCGCGATTCAGGTCGAGGAGCGGCGCATCGACGATGCCCGGCTCACGCGAATGGACCTTGAGCGGCGCTTTTCCGGCCAGCCGGAGCTGATTCGAAAGTCCTGCAGCATCCCCTGACGCGAAGGGGCCGGAGACCTACTCCCGAGGCTCGATGCCGCGGATCTGTCGGAGCATGCGGGCGGAGGCCTTCACCTCGACGTCCACGGCTCCATCGACGCGCTCGGTGCGCACGACGGCCTGCAGGTAGGGAACCGCCTCCGCATCACGCCCTTGATGGAAGAGCAACTCCCCCAAAGCGAAGCGAGCCCGCGTCAGCAGGACGATGTCCTCGGCGGCGATAGCGGCATCAATGGCGTCGCTGAGAGCGGACTCGGCCATCTCGGGCTGGTTCCGGGCGAGCAGCTCACGAGCACGCTGGATGTGTTCGTCGACGTTCATGCGGAGGGAGCAAGGTTCAACCTGGTAGGGACGCAGACCGCCTCGCCGGGATATGGGTGAGTGCCCATGGACGAGAAGCGAATCGCCGAGCTGGAAATCCGCTACATGCACCAGCAGGAACTGCTGCAGGAGCTCAGCGGCGTGCTGTACGAACAGCAGAAGGTCATCGACCAACTGCGCGCAGAGGTGGACCGGCTCAAGCAGAAGCTGGAAGCCGAGCCCGGCCTGGTGGACGCCCGTCATGACGAGCGTCCACCGCATTACTGAGGCTCAGAACTTGTAGCCGAGCCGCAGACCAATGGTCGGGTTGGGCTCCAGGTAACCCACCTCGAGACCAATGCTCGCGGCCTTGCCCTGAAGGCCAAAGCCAAACGCAGCATGCGCTCGGAAGGTGTCGCCACGGCCAAACACGAGCCAGGGTCCGACCATGCCTTCGATGTAGACGCCGGACTTGGCGAGGTTCGCACGCAGGACCAGGTCCAGCGGAACACCGATGTCGTTGCCCTCGGTGATGAGCATTGCACCGAACCGAGCCCCAACAGACAGCGGCCCCGCGAGCGGCGTCTCAACGCCCAGCGTGAAGTTGAAGACCGCGCTGTCATCAATCCAATAATCAGCCCCAAGCCCAACACGGACCGCGGCCTCTGAGTTCGTGGGAACGAGGAAGAGGCCGGCCGCGAGCAGCGCGCCAAGGCAAGGACGAAGCAGCTTCATTCGAGAGGCTCCTCTCAACACAGCGGGGGAGCCCACACTCAACCAAGCCGAACGCGGCAATGCCAGCACACGGAGATCCAAATCGTCGAAGGCAGTCGCAGCGGAAGGCAGCGACTCGCAGCGGACGGAGGACGTTCACTGCAACACGGCGCGCGACTCAAGGGCCCGCGCTGCGGCAGTGGAACCGGTTGGCGTTGCGAAGGGGCGGCGCGAGCCGAGCACCTGCTGGTGCTGGCCACGACGGCGGCCCTGCTGGCGGTGGGGCCGTGCGCCGACTGCGCACGCGGCGCCAGGCCCAGCGCCCGCGGTGACGCGCGGAAACCCAATACGCCCCAAAACGGAAAACCCCCGGTGTCCACGAGGGACACCGGGGGTTTCTCAAAAAGAATCCGGCAGCGACCTACTCTCCCGCGCGGTTTCCCGCGAAGTACCATCGGCTCTGGAGGGCTTAACTTCCGTGTTCGGGATGGGAACGGGTGGGACCCCT
>NZ_SRLV01000126.1:0-18219 GCF_006518205.1 Myxococcus sp. CA005
CCTCCCCACCGAAGCCCCGCTGGCCGCCACGTGGCCACCTGGCGCGCGCCCCCGGGCAGCCCCGCGCGCCGCGCCTGTCGCCGCGTGGCGCCCCTTTCGTGCGCGCGTGTCCCCCAGCGCTTCGGGCCGCAGGCCTTTGTCCTCCTCGTGAGCCCCACGACTCCGAGCCAAGCCCTCCGCGCCTCCACACTCCGCCCCGCGCGCACCTGGGCGCGCGTGCCGTTACCAGGGCCGAGCCGAATGGCCGAAAATGCGTAAAGGCGGCCATTCGGCGTCACTGCCCCCACGCTGTTTCGCGCGCTTACGAGGCCTCGTGAGGCGCCGAAGCGCCGAGGCCCATTGCCGCTTTCCGCTGGTTGGGGCCGCCTGCTGCCCATCGCGCGGCCCAGCTCCTCCCCAGTCACCTTCACCGCCTGCCCCGGCCGGGCGCAACCATGCCTACCGATGACGCCAGCACGCCTACCCCGCCTACCCCTGACGCCAGGGTGGGGGGTGGTGCGATTTTTCGTGGGGCCGGCCTTGCGGGGGCGTGTATCTGGGGCCCTTTTCGAGAGAGTCACCTCCGAAAAAGTGAACACCCCGCGCCCGTTCATTTGCACCCGGTAAGTGAACGGCGCGAGGCGTTCACTTTCGCCGGCTGCGCTTGGGGCGGCCCGCGCGAGCCTTGCGCACGCCTGCCCCTCACCGCCTCCGCGCGGCACCCCGGCCCAACCAGGGGCTCTCGCGGGCGCTCAGCGCGGAGGCGGCGTGCCCCATCAGCAGGGCAAGTCGTTCGTCACGCGCACCAGCTCGTCCTCCGAGGAGTGCGTGTAGATGGCGGTGGAGTCGACGCTTCGCTGCCTCGCGAACTTCTGGGTGAGGCGGATGTCCTTCGTCCTTCGGTACACCCCGGTGCATGCGGTGTGGCGCACGGCGTGGAAGTTCAGGTGCCGCTCCAGGCCCGCGCGCACCTGCCACACCGCGAAGCCGTGGCGCACCTGCCGCGTGGACAGGCGCAGGCCCTTGCGGCTCAGGAAGAGCGGCGCCTGGGGGCTCACGTCATGCCCCTGCGCGCGCTTCAGGCGCAGCAGCTTCTCCAGCTTCGCGCGCACCGTGTCCGAGAGGACAACCTCCTGGGGGCCCGGGTGCCGGCGGCTGCCCTTGAAGACGGTCAGCGTCACGTGCCGGCGTGCGCGCCCGCGCTCGTCGAAGACGTCGCCGATGTTGAGGGCCACCAGCTCGTGCTCACGCAGGCCCGAGGCCAGTGCGAGGCTGTAGAGGCAGTGGTCCCTGAATCCATCCTTGTGCAGCCCCGTGGCGCGCAGCAGCAGCGCCACCTCCTTCTCCGTGAGGGTGCGCGGGGCTCGGGCGACAGCAGCATAGGCAGACATGGCGGCTCCTTCGTGAAGAGGACGCGGCCATACGCGCTCTGTCGCCCCGACAAGACAAGTCATTAACCACGCTGCTCATTGAATCTCCGCCGGGGCCGCAAGCGGCCCTGGCCTTCCCCAACCTCTCCAGGAAGGAGTCCCTGTGAATCAGCCTGTCGCATTCGACTTCGAGTCGCACCACGTCCGCGTCGTCACCGACGCGCACGGCGAGCATTGGTTCGTCGCCAAAGACATCGCAGAATCCCTCGAATACCGCATGGCCAGCGACCTGACACGCGTGCTCGCAACGGACGAGGTCCGTACGCACGACGTGCGTACGGACGCAGGGACTCGGGAGATGTCCATCATCAGTGAGCCGGGGCTGTACCGCGCCATCTTCGCGGCCAAGCCCCACAGCCACGAGAAGGCCGAGAAGGTAGAGAGGTTCCGCCGCTGGGTGACACACACGGTGTTGCCCTCCATCCGTAAGACGGGCAGCTACACGGCGCCAGGCGCTCCGTCACCACAGCCGCGCCCCTCGCCGCTCCAAGTCCAGGTGCTGGCCCACCTGGAAGTGGCCAGGACGCTCGCTTCCTTCGTTCCAGGCCTCAAGCCGGAGCTGGCAGCGGCCTGCGCGCTCGATGCCATCCACCGGGACACGGGACTGACGATGGAGCCTCACCGGAAGGGGCTGCCGGCCGCCGCCGAGCCACCCGCGCGGCTCAACGCCACGCAGCTCGGCCAGAAGCTGGGGCTGTCCGCCCGGAAGATGAACCTCCGCCTGGCAGCCTGCGGCCTCCAGGGGCGCAACGAGCGGGAGGAGTGGGAGCTGACGGACGCGGGCCGGGAGTACGCCGAGGCCGTCCCCTTCAGCCGCAACGGCCATGCCGCCTACCAGCTCCTCTGGCGACCCGAGGTGCTCGGCGTCCTGGAGGATGCCGCTCGTTCCTCGGCCATTTCCGTCGGCCTCGGCTGAAGGAGGACACCGTGACGCTCGGCATCGTCAAGCGCACCGAGGATGACCTCACCCAGTGGCTGGCCACCGAGTCCGGATTCATTTCCGGCCTGTGCCAGTACGACAACGAGCCCGTGGTGCTGGAGCCGTATCAGCAGTCCTTCCTCGGCAACCGCTCCCGCTTCCGCTGGGTCGCGAAGAGCCGCCAGGTGGGCTTCTCCTTCCTCTTCGCCCTCGAGGCCCTCGCCCGCTGCCACCTGCGCGACGGCCACACGGCCGTCTTCGTCTCGTACAACCTCTCGGACGCCGTCGAGAAGGTGCTCATCGCCCGGCAGGTGTACGAGGAGCTGCCGCTCGCCTACCAGAAGAAGCTCGTGACGGATGCCAAGACGGAGCTGGCCTTCGAGTCGAACTCACGAGGCCGGCGCCTCTCGCGCATCATCTCCGTTCCCGCCAAGCCTCCGCGCGGCAAGCGCGGCGATGTCTACCTCGACGAGCTCGCGCACCTGGTCAACGACCGCGAAGTCTATACAGGCAGCACCGCCCTCATCCTGCGCTCGCATGGACAACTCACAGGGGGCAGCACCCCGCTCGGCCGGCGCGGCATCTTCTGGGAGATAGACACGCAGGAGCTGCGGAAGTACCCGCACCACACCCGCCAGTTGGTGCCCTGGTGGCTATGCCGCTTCTTCAGCCTGAACGTGAGGCGCGCCGCAGTGGAGGCGCCCCTCATGTCCACCGAGGAGCGCGTCGCTCGATTCGGGCGCCCCGTCCTCACCGAGCAGTTCGACTCCCTGCCCCTGGAGGACTTCCAGCAGGAGTTCGAATGCCTTTTACGTCGACGAGTCCTACAGCTTC
Source organism: Myxococcus sp. CA005 (assembly GCF_006518205.1). NCBI lineage: Bacteria > Pseudomonadati > Myxococcota > Myxococcia > Myxococcales > Myxococcaceae > Myxococcus > Myxococcus sp. CA005. The sequence goes on from NZ_SRLV01000126.1 coordinate 3,163, forward strand.
CTCCCCTACGAGCTCATCCTCCCGTGCACCACGGACGAGCTGTCCTTGGCCCAGGATGCGTCCGACGTGCCCGTGCCCCAGGGCCGCCTGGTGGCGGGCTTCGACGTGGGCCGCACGCGAGACCGCTCCGAGCTGGCCGTCTTCGAAGAGGTGGAGGGCCGCTTCACGTGCCGCCTGCTGAAGAGCTTCGAGGGCGTGCCCTTCGCGGAGCAGGAGGCTCACCTGCGCCGCATCCTCTCCGTCCTTCCCGTGGCGCGCCTCAGCGTGGACAGGAGCGGCATCGGCATGAATCTCGCTGAAAACCTCGCCCGCGACTTCCCCCAGGTCGTGGAGGAGAACTTCACCAACGAGGCCAAGGAGCGCTGGGCGACTGACTTCAAGATTCTCCTCCAGCGCCGCGACGTCACCCTGCCGCGCCAGCGTGAGCTTGTCGGGCAGATTCACTCCATCAAGCGGCGCGTGCTCCCTTCCGGGAAGGTGTCCTTCGACGCCGAGCGCACCAACCGCGGGCACGCGGACAAGTTCTGGGCCGTCGCCCTGGCATGCCAGCGCGAGCGAGGACCCGAGCGCCGGGGTGGCACGGAGATTGGAGTGAGGGTGATTGGGTAATGAAGCTACACTATTGAGTATCCTCGCATTCGCCCAAGCGGTACACTACCAGCATAAGGCTGCAATGCCTCTACCCAATGCCACCTCTTGAAGGCGCCCATGAAACTATCCAAGCATGAAGCGAAAATGGTCTTCGAGCAAAGCACGGAAGCCAACATCCGCCATTTCGAAAAGCGGGCGGTCGCAATTATTGATTGGGATCCCGGCGCAGATACCCCTCCGAATGGCCTCGGCTCGGGCACTTGCATCACGATAGACAATCGATTCTTTATCGCCACTGCCGCACACGTCATAAACGGATGCACCCTCAATCAGTTGTTCTTAGTTCCAGGTGGCAACCAACGGGCGCCAAAACACTGGACCCCGCTCATTGGTCGCGGAAGTAGAGGAGGAGGCGACGACGACCCATACGATGTTGCTTGGCTTGAAGTCGCTCCAAGTGCAGTTGCCGATCTCAAAAAGGAGTTTGTCCCTCTTGAGCGGCTTTCCGTCGGCATCAACCATGCGCCTGACGACTGGGTCTTCTTCGTTGGGTATCCGACGGCACAAGTACCTCAGGAGCTCTTTGACCAAAAGCTCCTTCAAGTCCAACCGGTGGGATACCAGACCGAAACACTGGCACCAGCCAAGTGGCCTACGAACAAAACAACCAACCCGACAGTCGACATATACATCGACTACAATGACGACGCACTCCGCAAGTCACAGCCCGTCAAAATGATCCACCCCAAGGGCATGAGCGGGGGAGGTATTTGGTTGGCCAACCTGATACCTCACGAAGGCATTTGGAGCCCCGACAAGATGCAACTCATCGGCATAGAGCACGCATCCGACAATGGAAAGAGCTATGCACGAGGGACTCAACTACAACACTGGCTAAGGATGCTCAGAGAAGACCAGCCGTCATTAGCCGCCAGCATCGACCAACTATTCCCGACAATCTAAACAGATTTCAAGCCAACCTCTCTCGCCGACCCATGACGAACCACCAAGAGCAGAAACTCCACTCACTACGACATCACACACTTCCACCCACTCACAGCGGGAGCTATGGTTGATGCATGGACCAGCACAAAAGAGGACCGAGGGAAGTACCGCCCGATGAGTACCAAGCACTAATGGAGGCTCCCTTCGCGCGGTCGATTCGGCGAGTGGGCCTCGTCGCGCTGTTGACGGAGGAAGGGAAGGCGGAGGGCAAAGGAACTGCCTTTTTCGTAAAGGTAGGCAACAAATCCCTCGTACTGACGGCGAGACACGTGGTCCGCATCGAACGCGACGACGCGCCAGCAGCGGTGTGGCCATTCACGCCCCGTAGCGTGCGATTGATGGTCTTTTCACGCGATGCGGATCTCCAATCAGAGAGTCAACCAATAGGGTTCCCTCTGACCGAAGCCGATATCCTCTGGGAAGACCCGCGCCTCGACGCCGTGGCGTTTGCTGCTCCGGCAGCCCTCGTAGCCAACGGTGAATGCGACTTCCCGGACGTAAACATTGAAGAGGATTTTCGGGCTCTACAAAATATCCGAGCACGGCCAAGCGAGATTCAAACTCGTCTCCCTTGCTTCATTGCTGGATTCCCAAACCTCACCCACGTCGTCGACACGACCCCTCGAATGGAGCGTCTTGGATTCCTAAGGGCGCCCGCCTTCATACAACGAATGCCTGATTCGACCTGGGACGGCTTAAGCTCTCGTGCTCCTCAGGTTGAGGTTCGTTTGGAGTTCGGAGACTTAAGCCCGATGCTGCCCACAGGGTTGACGCCTGTTGCAGCGCGGTGGGCGAAGCTCTTGACTTCCGTGCCTGAAAACGAGCGACCGCTCCTCGGTGGATTCAGCGGGGGGCCTGTTTTCATCGTGCATGAGGATGGAGAGACAGTCCTTGGCATAATGAAAGAGGGAGGTCCCCGCTTCGAGGACCACATCGTGGCGTGGCTGTCACCGTGGGATGACGTCTTGAAGAGACTGCACGAGAGGCTCCAGACCGCCACTTAGGGCCCCCCAGGGGCGAGCTCATTGAGGAACAGCGCCTTCAACTTCGGGGTCGGTAACCTTCAGCCAGGCCTGCCGCCGGAAGGGGTACGTCGAGCAGATGCGGCGCCACGTCCACACCTCGCTCCGCGTCCACCACTGCGCAGGCGGCTGGAGTCCGACGTCCCGCAGGTTGCCGAGGCCACGGTAACCGACGCCGTCGAGCCCGAAGGCAGCGTTGGACTCCAGCACCAGCACCTTGTCCGTCTCCGGGTGGTGGTCCACGGCAAGGAAGGTGTGCCCCGAGCCCCACTGGCTGCGCCACCCCTGGATGAGTGTCCAGGGGTGGGGAGGCACGTCCGCCGACGGCGCCGGCAGGGCCATGCCGGACTCGACGGCAGCCGTCACAGGGGAGAAGTAGTCCTGGGTGGAGGCAATCATCATCTGCCGGTGGCGACGCGCGTCCCACGAGAAGGCCGCGCCATGCACCTCGGAGAAGGCCTTCACCAGCAGGGCCTCGACGAAGGTGCAGCAGTTGTTCAGCCGAGGCGGCGCGAGCTGGACACGAACGCCCGGCAGCGCCCACGGGTAGTACGCCCGGCTCCCGTCATACCTGTAGTCGAGGAACGCCCCCAGGAGCGTGGTGAGCCGCTCCTCCGGGACGGCCAGCCGCTCGTCGTCGAACGACAGCCGGGCCATGGCAGGCGCGCGCTCCCGGGAGGCGAGCGTCGCGTAGCGCTGGGTGCGCCAGCGCGTGCAAACCCACATGCCGAGCACACCCAACTGCGGCACCACCAGCCGGGAGTAGTCGGTGTCGGGCGTGGGGTATCGGGCCTTCTCCTCGAGCACGAGGTAGTCACCCGCCTCGACGTAGCCTTCGGGTGGCGTGCTCGTGTCCGGTAGCGCGAAGGCACGCAGGCGCGCGGGCAGCCTCGCGACACGGTAGGTGGTGTCCATGGCGTCTCCTCCACGCTGAAGAGGGGCTCCAGCGTGTTCACCATGGACGGCGCGACCGACCTGCTCCTGCCATGAGGAGCAGGGGTCGTGCGCTCCGCTCATCGAGCGGGCGCAGCGCGCGTCAGGGTACCCAGTCCGCGTCGGGCGCATCATCGTCGTCGGCGCGCCACGCTCCGCAGTGGACGCAGAACACCCATCCCTCGTAGCCGGCCTGGGCAGCGGGGTGTTCGGGGTACTCCTCGGCCGTTACGAGGTAGCCATTCGGGTGGTGTGCCTCGTCCTCCCGCTCCGCACACCGGCATGGGCATGTCGTCACGCCGGTCGTCGTGTCAGCGAATGGCGCGGCTCCGCGCGTGTCCTCTTCCCGCGCCAAACACTCCTGACCTGGATTCATCGACTATCCCTCCCAGTCTTCTCTGTGGGTTCTGGCAACGAATGCGCCCGCACGCATGCGCATCGGCTCGCGCGGGCTCCAGCCGCTGGTGTCGCCAATAGCGCTCTGTCCTCCGACGAAGGCAACTCATTGAGGCGCAGGTCCTGAGCGAAAAAGCGCGCGCCGGATGTCCCCGAAATTGGGCCCGAGGCCTTTGTCCTCGCTGGAGGTAAGGCGCGCGGCCCCCAACGCTCCCGCACGTCGAGGGCGCCCCTCCCACCGCGCGCCTTGCCTCCACTTGGTGCGGGAGGCCCGTGTGCAGCGCGTCGTCAAAGTCTTCGTCCTCTCCTCTGCCTCGGGCGCGCCACACCCGGGGCCGGAGTTCACAGTCGAGGCCTCCGCCCACGACGGATTGCTGGAGGCAGTCCACGCCGAGCTGGCGGCTCGCGGCCAGCGCGTGCGCGCCGTCTCTCACACTCCTACGGGCCTCCTTGCCTACGTGGAGGACCGCCCGTGACGGTGCCTGCGGAAGTCCACCTGGCAGAGGAGCGCCTCCAGGACATCCTCAAGGCGGTGGTGGTAGGGGCGCGCGTCGACGAGCCCGCCAGCCGCCCGGGTGGTGAGGAGTCCGTAGCCTTCAGTGAGGCCGGCGCCCTCCAGCCCCCGTATGAGCCGGAGGCCCTCTGCCTCCTCGTCGAGCACTCCAACTCCCTTCGCCAGAATGTCGATGCCTATGCGACGAACATCGACGGCTTCGGCTACCGCTTCGAGCCCGCCATCGACTTCGACGCCGACGGGGCGCAGGAGAAGGTGGCCGACGCCATGGCCCTGGAGCGCCTGGCCGCGCGTGACGCCGGCACGCTGCCTTCAGGGACTCCCCTACGCCCCACGGACGAGGAAGTCGCCGCACACGCGGAGGAAGTGCGTCAGCAGGCCCGGGTGGAGAAGGCTCGCCTGGAGTCCTTCTTTGATTTCTGCTGCTTCGACTCCAGCTTCGTCGAGCTGCGCCGCCGCACCCGCCACGACTTGGAGGTAACGGGCAACGCGTACTGGGAGGTGCTGCGCGACGGCAAGGGCGACATCGCCCGCTTCGTCTACGTCCCCTCCTACACCGTGCGCCTCCTCCCTTTGGACAAGGAGGCCGTCGAGGTGCGCGAGCGCGTGCGCATCTCCGCCGTCAGCTTCGACACCGTCACAACCCGTCGGCGCCTGCGCCGCTACATCCAGGTGCAGGGCAACGAGCGGGTGTACTTCAAGTCCTTCGGGGACTCGCGCGTCATCTCCCGCCTCACCGGCCGCGCATTCCAGGACGTCGCCGCCCTCAAGGCCGCGGACTCCTCGGACGGCCCCGCCACGGAACTCATCCACTTCGCCATCCACTCGCCGCGCTCCCCCTACGGCATTCCTCGCTGGGTGGGCACTCTGCTGTCCGTCCTCGGCTCCCGGCAGATGGAGGAGGTCAACTACCTCTACTTCAACAACAAGTCCGTCCCTCCCCTGGCGCTGCTCGTCTCCGGAGGAAGGCTCTCCGACGCTTCGGTGCCGCGCATCGAGCGCTTCATCGAGGAGAACATCAAGGGCAAGGCCAACTTCCACAAGATTCTCATCCTCGAGGCCGACGGCACCGGCACCGGCGACGGAGGCCGCGCGAAGATTGAGCTGCGCCCCCTGACGGACGCCCAGCAGCAGGACGCCCTCTTCCAGGCCTATGACGCGCGCAACATCGACAAGGTGGGCAGCGCCTTCCGCCTGCCGCCACTGCTGCGCGGCGACGGTCGGGACTTCAACCGCTCGGTGGCGGAGGCGCAGCTGCGGTTCGCCGAGGACCAGGTGTTCCAGCCCGAGCGCGACGAGTTCGACTTCTTGCTGAATCGGAAGGTGCTCGCCGACATGGGCGTGCGCTTCTGGCGCTTCCGCAGCCAGACGACGGCCACCAGAGACCCGGAGCGCATGACGGAGATGGTGGAGCGTCTGGTGCGCGTGGGTGTGCTGACACCCGAGGAGGGCCGCCAGTTGGCCGGCGACATCTTCCACCGGGAGTTCCGGAAGATTGGGGACGACTGGGTCCGACGCCCCCTCACACTCACTTTGGCGGGCATCCAAACCGGAGTCGAAGATTTGAAGCCCCGGAAGGACAAGGACTCGCTGCTGAGCGAGGCCAAGCGACTCGTGGGCCTGCGTGAAGAGCTTCGGGCCGAGGAGGAGCGCCTGGCCCAAGGGCGCCTGGCGCTGGCCCGCAGGTACATGGACACCGAGCACGTCCCCGTCCCCCGCGAGGAGTTCGACACCTGGTTCTCGGCGAGGGAGTCATGACGCCCGAGCAGCTCCAGCGCGCGTGGGTGCTCCAGGCCCAGGCCGATGCCGAGCGAGGTGTCCTAGAGTGCCGCATGTGCCGAAGGCGCGGTCCCCTGGAGGAGACGACGACGCTGTGGCGCAACGGCCTCCTTGTCTTCGCGCTGTGTGACAGGTGCGCGGCCAGCCACGACGTCGTCTTCTCCCCCACTCAGGCAGGAGTCGAAGTGCGCGCCAGGCGCCGCAGTCCCGTGGATCTGGCGACGCAGGAGGTGCCCCGTGTGCACGGCCCCCGCTGACAGCCTCCTCCTCATGCACGAGGCGCGGGCGGTGGCGGATGCCCTGCTGGGGGACGTCCTGCGGCTGCCGGTGGCCAAGGCCCTGGACGTTGGCACCGCCGCGGGCATGGACCGCGCTGTAGCCCTGCTTGCCGCGCGCCTCCGTCGCGCCGTCGGGCGCGCGGACGTGGACGCCATGCGAGAGGCAGTGGCTGTCCTCGACGTGGACTGGAGGACGACGACAGCAGCCCAACGCAGGCGCCTCGTCGCCCAGGCCCTGGAGGCGGCCGGCCGGCAGACAGCCGTCATTCCCGCCCGCATCCAGGCGCCCCTCGGCGACGCGGCCGAGGAGGTGGTGGCGTCCACCCGCAGCCACGCCCGGCGCGAGCAGGGCCTCGCCCTCGCCGCCCGCTTCAACGCCGTCGACAGGCGCGTGGCCCAGCACATCGTCCGCACCCAGGGAAACTTCGTCCGGGACGAGTACGGGCGCCGGCTGGACGCCTTCGGCGAGGAGGTCCGGCGTCTCGTGGCCGAGGGACTGGAGGCCGGCCTCGGAAGAAGCGACATCGCCGAGTCCTTGGAGAGGGCCGCGCGCGGCGCCCTCATCGAGCGGGCCCCCTTCTACTGGGAGGTGGTGGCAAGCCACTTCATCGGCCAGGGGCGCTCCTTCGCCCAGGTGAGCAGCTACGCCGAGGCCGGCATCCGCCGCTACCGCATTGAAGCCGTCCTCGACGAGGCCACCACCCAGGTGTGCCGATTCCTCCATGGGCGGACATTCGCAGTGGCCGATGCCCTCCAGCGCTTCGAGCGCGTCGAGTCGCTCGAGCGGCCGGAGGACGTGAAGCAGGAGCTGCCCTGGGTGAGGGAGCGCCTCGACGCGGACACCGGGCGTGCCCTCCTCTACGTCAACCGAGGTGGCCAGGAAACGCGCCTGGCCGAGGTGCTCCGCTCCGCCGCCAGCACACGCGACGACGTCGGCGAGTTCCGCGCGCTCGCTTCGGACAGGCAGCTCGCGGACGCGGGCGTGGGCTTCCCTCCATTCCACGGCCTCTGCCGCACGACGACGCTCGCCGTCACTTAGTGATGTCCCCGATTTCGCGCCGCAGGCCTTTGTCTCTTTCGGAGACGAAACGCCATGCAGGCCACCTCGACACCGACCCCCACCTCACCTCCGACGCCGGAGGGAAACAAGACGACGCAGGAGTCGACCTCCATGGCCAAGGCCGAGGCGACGCCCGTCGTCTGGCCCCGCGACCTCAATCTCCCCACCTCCGGGGAGCTGACGTGGGGCTTCGACCCGGAGGGCCTCTGCGATGGGTGACACCCTCGCCAAGGCCCTCGCTCGGGCCCGCCACGTCCTGAAGTCCCTCCAGGGCGAGCCGGTGGAGAAAACCATCTGGGGCAGCCCCGCAGGCAAGAAGCGCCTGGCGAAGCGCCTGGTGGCCATGCTGCCCGCGCACAAGACGTATGTGGAGCCCTTCGCCGGCAGCGCCGCCGTCCTCTTCGAGAAGGCTGCCTCGGACGTCGAAGCCATCAACGACGCCGACACCGCAATCGCCGACGCCTACCGGCTCATCCAGAAGCTGACGCCCGCGGGCATGGCCAAGCTGAAGAAGCTGCCGTGGGTGGGCGACGAGAAGACGTTCAAGAGCCTCTTCGACGCGAAGCCGAAGGGCGACGTGGAGCGCCTGCACCGATTCCTCTACCTGACGCACTTCTCCTACGGGAAGCTGCGCGGTCGCAGCTTCAGCCCCAACGGCATGGGCGTCGAGGCGAAGACGCTCGCTCGCATTGAGCAGTTCGCTCCGCGCCTCAAGCGCGTGAAGGTGTACAGCGGCGACTACGAGAAGGTGGTCCGCAAGTACGACGGGAAGGACACCGTCTTCTTCCTGGACCCTCCCTACCCCGGCTACAACGTCGACGTCGGCGAGGGCGACTTCGACGAGGAGCGCTTCTATGGCGTCCTCAAGTCACTGAAGGGCCGCTGGCTCATGACGTATGGCATCCGGGGGAAGTTGCCTGGGATGCTGAAGGGCTCCGGATTCCTCGTGAAGCGCATCCGGACGCCTCGCACCATCGCCGCCATGCGCGGCGTGGGCGGCTCCTCCGTGCTGACGCAGCTGCTCGTCTCCAACTACCAGCCCGCCGCGAAGGCACTGGAGGGCGGCAGCGACTTCGCCGTGGACGACTGGCAGCCGGAGGAGTCGCCCGACACCGCCTCCTTCCTCGCGACGATGCCGCTCCTCAAGGGCGTCGAGCCTGACGACGAGAGGTACGTCCTGGGCATCGTCCTGGAGCCGGAGACGGTGGACGCGCAGGGCGACGTCTACTCCGCCGCGGAGATTCGCCAGGCCGCGCACCGCTTCATGGCGGAATTCGGCGGCCTGGGCCTCATGCACCAGATGCGCGTCAACGGGCACGTGAAGGTGCTGGAGAGCTACCTGGCCCCCGTCGACTTCAACCTGGGCGAAGTGCCGGTGCGCAAGGGCACCTGGCTTCTCGCCGTGCGCGTCCTCTCCGACGAGCTCTGGGGCCGGGTGAAGGACGGCCAGCTGACGGGCTTCAGCATTGGCGGCACCGCTCGCCGCCTCCCCGAGGCCTCGCCGACCACCGAGCCGCCCCCTTCCGACACACCTGCCGCTGACTCCCAGCCGGAGGCCGCATGACGAGCACAACCCAAGGCCCCGCGTCCGTCCACCGCCTCGTCGACATGGTGGTGGAGGAGGTGTCCCTCGTGGACAGGGCCGCCAACAAGCACCGCTTCCTCCTCGTGAAGAGAGACGACATGCACGACGCTCCCCAGGACTCCGCGCAGGCCGAGGACACCTCCAAGGCCGAGGACGCGCTCCTCGCCGCTGCCCAGAAGGCCCTTGAAGCAGTGACGGCCCTCGTCGAGGCATTGGCTTCCACGGACGGCATCGACGGCGTGCGCGTGGTTGAGGTGGCCCAGCACCTGCGCGCGCTGGCCGACGCGTTGGAGGACGAGGACGAAGACGAAGAGGACGTCGAGGCGCGAGAGAAGACTGCCAGCTCCGAGCCCCCTCCCGCCCAGCCGGCTCCGCCCGCGCCCACGCCAGGCGCCGACGCCTCGGGCCTTCAGGAGAGCCTCACCAAGCTCACCGACGCCGTTCGCGCGCTGGAGGGCTCCGTGAAGGAGCAGCACCAGCGCCTGGGCCGCGTCGAGAAGCAGTTCGGCCTGCCCAACAGCAGCGCCCCCGCGGAGCGCCCGCCCAAGCCCACCGTCGAGGACGTTGGCTGGCCGCTCGACCTCAACAAACCGCTCAACCGGGAGAGCGTCGACAAGGCCCTCTCCTTCCACGACGTCTGACGTCCCACCCGCCGCCAGGAAGCCTCAACGCCCAAGGAATCCCCATGAGTCGTCTCGACAACAGCACCCTCTTGGCCAAGGCGGACCTGGCCCTCGCCGACCTCACGGCCGGCGGCGGCATCCTCCAGCCCGCCCAGGCCCAGAAGTTCATGCGCCTCCTCATCAAGCAAAGCGTCTTGCTGCAGCAGTGCACCGTCGTCCCCATGGCGGCGCCCAAGCAGCAGTTCAGCAAACTGAAGTTCGGCAGCCGCATCCTCCGCCCCGGCCAGGAGGCCACCGCCGTCCCCGCCGCCCAGCGCGTGAAGCCGGACCTCTCCCAGGTGGAGCTGGACGCCAAGCTCTTCAAGGGCGAGGTGCGCCTCTCCGACGAGGTGCTGGAGGACTCCATCGAGCGCGGCGAGCTGCGCCAGACGCTCATGGAGATGATGGCGGACGCCATCAGCCGCGACATGGAGGAAATCCTCGTCAACGGGGACACGGCCTCCGCCGACCCTTTCCTCGCCACGATGGATGGCGTGCTCAAGCAGGCCACCAGCAACGTCGTGGACGCGGCCGGCGCCCCCATCTCCAAGGACGTCCTTGGAGACTTGCTCAAGTCGCTGCCCTCGGAGCACCTGCGCGACAAGAGCAGCATGGGGTTCCTCTTACCAGCGTCGACGCGGACCTGGACTACCGCAGCACGCTGGCGGAGAGGGCCACGGCTGTCGGCGACAAGTTCCTCGAGGGCGACGCGCCTGTCCTCTACTCGGGCGTCCCGCTGCGGCCGATTCCTCTCTGGCCGGAGAACCTCGGCGCGACGAATGACCGCACGGCCATCCTCCTGTGCAACCCCAAGAATATCCACGTCGGCATCTGGCGGCAGATTCGGCTCGAGTCGGCGCGCGACATCTCCGAGGGCACGCTGAAGGTGGTGGCCACGCTGCGCTTCGACGCGAAGTTCGCGGAGGAGCCGGGCACGGCCAAGGCCATCAACGTGCAGCTGTGAGGCCCTCCATGGACAACACCTATCTCGTCCGACTCAAGGCATACGACGCGCGCCGGGGCCACGTGCTGCGGCGCTACACGTATGCCGGCATCAAGTTTCAAGAGGAGCGCGGCTGGTACCGGGTGGAGAAGCCGGTGGCGGACTACCTGCGCACCGTGCACCAACTGCCCGGTGACACCTACTCGCCGCTCGCCTTCGACGTGTCCTCGGAGGCCGAGGCGAAGGCCCTCGACGCGGCCGAGGCCGACGAGGCCCGCGTGAAGCGCAGCGCCAGCGACGAGCTGAAGCTGAGTGCGGCGCGGCCTGTCGGCACACTGACGACGGAGGACTTGCCGAAGGCCAGCGAGGAGAAGGACTCGCGCCGCGGCAAGCGGGAGAAGGACTGACGTGTACGCCACGGTGGCCGACATGCGCGCCGAGGGCGTCACACCGGCCATGGCGGGCGACACCCGCCTGGCCGTCCTCCTCGATGAGGCCACGCGCACCATCGACAAAGTGACGGGGTGGTACTTCGAGCCGCGCTCGGCGACGTTGCACCTCGACGGGCGCGGCACCCCGTCCCTCTGGCTGCCGGTGCCACCCATTCGCCTCTACCGCCTGGCGCTGTACGGGGCGGACGTGTCCTTCTCCAAGGAGCACCTGGTGGTGGTGGGTGCTCCGGTGGGCCCTGGCTTCGACGGGCCCCGCCTCACCTTCCGGCATGGCCGTGTCTTCCCGCGCGGCGAGGGTAACGTCACGGTGGGCGCGCGCTGGGGCTACACCGAGGCGGACGGAACGCCCGAGGGGCGCACGCCGGCCGCCGTCCGCCGCGCCTGCATGCTCCTTGTCCTGCGCAGCCTCTCGCCGCTGGCGGACGAAGCCTCCCTGGAGGAGCGCACGCGCTGGCGCGTGGTGGAGGAGAGGACGCGCGAGCAGAGCTACCGCCTCGACACTGTCCGCCCCGCGGTGCGGCCTCTCACCGGAGAGCCGGAGGTGGACACCCTCCTCGCCCCCTACGTGAAGCCCTCCTTGCCCGGAGCGGCCTGATGAGGGGCAGGCTCATCTTCCCCTTCCTCGCGGAGCTGCACCGTTTGGACACCGCCGCCATGGCGGGCCCCGGCCCGGGCCCCCATGCCAGCGGGTACGACGCGGACTTCCACGAGCCGGTGCTGGTGGACGCGGACGACGACGGCCTGGCCGAAGCCTTCCGACGCGAATTTCCGCCGGTGCGTGTCCCCTGCCAGGTGGAGCCGGATGCCTTTGAGTCTTTGCGCATGACTCCTTCCGGCAACAGCCCCCGGACGAGCTTCGAACTCGTCTTCCACTTCCGCGACTTGGAGCGCCTTGGCCTCGTCGACGCGGCCACGGGCGACGCCCTCATCCGCCCCAGCGACAGGCTGGGGGCCCTCTACGACGTCGCGGGCGCCCTCGTGCAGGCCGTGAGGACGCCCCCCGGGCTGTACGTCACGGAGGCGCGCCCCACGGGCTTCGGACTCCACCGCCGGAGGCCCAGCCGAAACCTCCTTCTCGTCACCTTCAACGACAGGCCCCAGGCCCGAGGACTCGCATGAAAGCACTCCTACTCACCCCACTTCTCGCTGCTGCCCTCCTCACCCGCTGCCGCGCGCCGGACGGGTGCGCGCCGGTGTCCACCCGGTGCGCTGGCAACGTCGCGCAAATCTGCAACGGCGACGGCAACTGGCAGCCTCTGGCCGACTGCGACGCTGTCAGCGAGCACAGCGGCGCCGCCTTCACCTGCGCCTACGTCAATGAGGAGGGCGTCGCCGGTCACACCTGCCTGCCCACCACCGTGGACGCCGGCACCGTGGACGCCGGCACCGAGGAAGGCGGTGTCCTGTGAAGGGCTACCTCCAGTCCCTTCCCGGCGTAGGCGGCCTCTTCCAGCGCGACATCCAGCCCGCGGAGGTGTGGGCCTTCTGGAAGTACATGCAGGAGCGCCTGCGCACCAAGACGGCCAACAAGGCCGACTCCCTCGAAATGCAACTGGCGGCCGAGGCGCTGCAGCGCATGGGCATCCTCGACAGGCAGCGCTTCCTGGAGAAGTACGCCACCACCGTGGGCCGCACCCTCTACGTGCCCTTCGAGGTGGGCGTGCCGAAGGGGGGCTGGGACTTGTGGGCCCAGGTGGTGGTGTGCGTCCACGAGCACCAGCACGTCGTCCAGCATGACGAGGAGGGCCCCAGCTACGAGCTGGCCTACCTCACCAGCTCCGCCGCGCGCGCCCGCTACGAGGCCGAGGCCTACACCTGCAACCTGGAGCTGCACTACTGGCGCTACGGCACCCTGCCCGCCGTGCGGCCCATGGCCGAGGGACTCAAGCACTACGGCTGCCAGCCGGAGGACGTGGAAGTCGCCGCGCACACCCTGGCGCTCACCTCGGTGTCCGTCCGCCACGGCGCGGTGGTGAGTGAGGCCACCCACGTGGCCCTCGAGTGGCTCAACTCGCACGTCCCCCACCTGCGGGCGAAGAAGGGCTGAGGCCCCCATGGCCGTCTCACGCACCGGAGACTGGGCCCGGGCCCGCCAACTGCTAGAGGCGGGCTCGTCACGCCTTGAGGGGGCGATGCAGGCGGCCCTGCGTCAGGAGGCGCACGCCCTGCGCAAGGAGGTGGTGCAGGGCCTCACGCAGCAGGCGCCTGGTGGCGAGCCCCTTCGCCCGCCTTCGCCCCTCACGCTGGCGGCGCGCCAGCTCGCGGGCTTCAGCGGGACGAAGGCCCTCCTCGTCTCCGGCGCGCTGCGCAACTCCATCTCCGTCGTCGTGGAAGGCGACGAGGCCTTCATCGGCGTGTCCCGCACGGCGAAAGGCCCCGACGGTGAGGCACTCGTCGACGTGGCGCAGCTCCAGGAGTACGGGGGGCCGCCCGTCGTCATTCCGATGACGCCGAAGATGCGGCGCTTCCTCTTCGCGCTGCTGCGCCAGGCCGGCCTGGCCGGCCAGTCGCGCAATGGCGGCGGCGGGCGCGGCGTCATTGTGACGCAGACGCCCGCGCGGCCCTTCCTGCGGCCGGCCTTCGCGCGGTTTCGCCAGGGCGCCAGCCGCCGCTTCCTCGCGCGCGTCGCGAAGGAGCTGGGCCTCGGAGGGCCGGGGTAATGGCCATCCCCACTCTCACCTCCGTGACGCCCTCCTCGGGGCCCACCAGCGGCGGAGACATTCTCCGGCTCGCCGGCACGGGCTTCGCCGCGCGGGTGGCCGTGAGCCTGGGCGGACTGCGTGCGGAGGTGCTCTCCGTGCGCCAGCAGTCGGGCACCTCGCATGTCGACGTCCGGACGCCGCCACACGCGGTGGCCCTCGTCGACGTGGAGCTGCTCAACCTCTCCGCGGACGGGCGTCCCATTCCAGGAGAGGCCGCTCTCCTTCCGGGCGCGTACCGCTACCTGCGCCCGCGCGTCGCGAAGGAAGCGGACCTCACCCGCCTCGTGCGCACCCTGCTGCGCGAGTTGAAGCGGCAGGTGGTGGCCAACGTCAGCGCCAGCGTCTCCGTCGACTACGACGATACGGTGGCAGACGGCCTCAACGTCATCGCCATGGCCTCGCTGCCCTCCGTGGTGCTGTCAGGCCCCACGCTGCGCGAGAGTCGTCGCTACTCCACCAACGTCTTGCACGAGGACGTCGTGCAGGGCCCCTCCGGCTCGGAGCTGGTGCGCAGGCGCCCCACGTACACGGTGGATTTGGCCTTCACCCTCACGGTGGCCTCCGAGCGCACCGCCGAGCTCTTCAACCTCATGGCCGCCGTGGCCACCTTCCTCAACCGCAATCGTTGGCTGTCCATGGCCCGGGACGCCGAGGACGCCTCGCGCGGCACCGTGCGCTGGGAGATGGATGCGGACGGCGAGGTACGCACGCAGCTCGGCAGCCGCGACGACGTGCGCGCCTTCACCTGGGGGCTTCTCGTGCGCGGCTTCGACGTGGACGAGGGCCTGCCCCTCGACATCGGCAAGGCCGTCGCCGGCACTCACCTCGAAACGGACTCTCTCTCCGGAGGCACCTCATGAGCGTCACCCTCACCAATGCCCTGGGCAGGCTCGTCACCTTCCTCCTGCCCCATGAGTCGTACTGCGTGGCGCGCGGCGCGTGTGCCTGCGGCGTGCAGCCTGGCCGTGGCGGCCGGCGCCTGCCCTCCTCCCTCACCCTGGCCACGGGCGTGTCGCGGGAGGACGTCCACGAGGCCGCGCTCTCTGTGCCCGCTGTGGCGGCTGCCATTCGCCGGGGCGAGCTCGCGCTGAAGCGGCAAGCCCCCTCCACCCCGCCGTCCTCTCCATCCCTCCTC
>NZ_SRLV01000127.1:0-18177 GCF_006518205.1 Myxococcus sp. CA005
CTCGCTGATTCGTTACAGTGCTGCCGGCTGCGCTTCGCAGCGCGACCTGGCTGGCACCGTCTTAAGAAATTGACTGCGGTTTCCGCAATCTAGCTTCTTCTTGGGCTTGCTATTTGGTTTTCAAAGAGCGAGTCGCTTGTCCTGCCAGCGACTTCTTGCTACCATCTTCTTCGTTGCTGCCTCGCCGTCTTTTTTCTGCCCGGCGGGGTGTCAGCTTCTATTTCAGTTCGGCGTCTTTTATCAAGCTACTTTTTCGCCGTCCTGCTGGCTTCCGGAGTCCTCAGCGCCGCCCAGTGGCTTCCGCTGTTTTCTTCCGGAGGGGCGCGGCTTCTACCACCGCCGCATCTCCTGTCAACCTACTGCGTTGACCGCCGTATTCCATATTTTCGCACTGACTCGCTCGAAGTACCTTCCGCACCAGTGTGCGGGCTTCTTTGCGAGGGGCGCGGCTTCTATCACCGCCGCGTTTCCTGTCAACCACTGGAGCGCCTCACTCCTGCCCACTCCCCTACCACCCACCCGTTGGCCTACTGCACCTTTCGGTCGACCGCACATCGAGCTTTTCAAACGCTCCGGACCTGGCGAGCATCCCCATTCACGAGAAACTCGGACCAGGTCCGCGGTCTTATCTGAACGCCATTCAGAGAACCAAAACACCCACGCGCCTGATTCCGCTCCCGATGGAGACGGGACATGTGAGTAACCGCCACCCGACGGACGCCTGTGTGACGCCCGCGCAACGCGGCGAGGTGTGGCCGCTTATCCACCAAGAGATCGGACTGCGCAAGAAGTTTGATTCTGAGCACTTGCGCCGCGGTGGTCAGCCGCCGATTCCCAGGCCCAGCTTCGACACGTCCACACGTTCGCGCCGGCAACGTTCGGCCACCACCACCGAGCGCAGGTCACTGAAAGCACGCTCGAAGTCGTCATTCACGACCACGTAGTCGTAGGAAGCGATACCCCGCTCGATCTCAGAGCGAGCCGCCAGCATCCGGCGCCGGATGGTCTCGTCGGAGTCCGTCTGACGATCCCTCAGGCGGCGCTCCAACTCTTCCATGGACGGTGGCAGCACGAAGATGGTCACTGCATCCGGGTGCTTGCGCTTGATGGCCTGCCCGCCCTGCACGTCGATGTCGAAGATGGCAGCGCTCTTGCGGGCGCGCGCCTCATCCACCACCGACTGGGGGCTTCCATAGAAGTGGCCATAGACCTCTGCCCACTCCACGAACTCGCCGCGCTCGATCTTCGACTGGAAGGTCGCGACGTCGACGAAGTTGTAATCCACCCCCTCGCGCTCCTTCCCCCGAGGCCTTCGGGTGGTGACGCTGATGGAGAACACCGCATCCGGCGTCTCCTTGAGGAGCCGGTGCGCGAGGGTGGTCTTCCCCGCCCCGGAAGGAGCGGAGAGCACGAGCAACAAGCCAGGCGGGAGCACGGTATTCGCGTTCATTCGACGTTCTGCACCTGTTCGCGGATGCGCTCGACCTCGGCCTTCATCGCCACCACGCGCACGGAAATCTCGGCGTGCTGGCTCTTGGAGCCGGTCGTGTTCACCTCGCGGTGCATCTCCTGCACGAGGAAATCCATTCGGCGGCCAGCGGGCTCGTTGCTGGCCATGAGGGCCCGGAACTGCTCAAGGTGGCTCGCCAGGCGGGTGACCTCCTCGGCGATATCCGTGCGCTCGGCGAAGAGCGCCACTTCCTGGGCCAGCCGCTGCGGGTCCACCGCGACGCCGCTCGCGAGCTCGGCAATCCGGTCGGTGAGCCGCTGCTGGTACTCCTGCACGGCCTTCGGAGCGAGCTGAGCCACCTCCTTGCTCCACCCTTCCAGCAGCTTCACCCGGGCATCCAGGTCGGCGTAGATGGCTTCGCCTTCGACCTGGCGCATCTTCTCCAGCGCCGTGAGCGCCTGGTCCAGCGCCGCCTGGAGCGCCTGGGAGGCGGAGTCCAGCTCCACGCCCTTCTCTTCCAGACGCACCACGCCGGGCTGGTTCGCCACCTGCGACCAGGCGACATCTCCCGGCAGGCCCAGCTCGCTGGCCAGCTCTCGGAACGCGCGCACGTACTCCCGCGCCAATCCGAGGTCCACGGTGGGGACCGTCCCCGACGCGGTGGGGGCCTGCCGCTTCACCAGCAGTTCCACCGAGCCACGGGCGAGCCGGTCCTTCACCTGCTTGGACACCAGCGGTTCCTGGGACGACAGCTCCCGGGGAAGACGAACCTTCACTTCACAGAACTTGTGGTTGAGCGAGCGCAGCTCCACGGAGACTTCTTCGTCCCCCACGCGCGCGCGGCCCGCGCCAAACCCCGTCATGCTCTTCAACATTGGGCGGTTGCTAGGGGCTTTCGAGGCCGAGGTCAAGCCGCGCGCTTGCGCCGCCCCCAGTTCTGTGTAGGGTCCCGCCGCGAGATGTCCTGGCACAAGCGGCTCGAATTATGGGCGAAGCTGACACTGGCGCTCGTGGCGTCCGCCCTGCTGTGGCGCCCGGGCCGCCGGCGGCGTCCTGGCACCCCACTTCCTGGTCCTCGCAAGGTGCTGCTCGTGCGGCCCGACAACCGCGTGGGCGAGGCGCTCCTCACCACGCCGTTGATGCGCACCCTCAAGGCGCACCTCCAGTCCGCGCCCGAGGTCCACGTCCTGGTGCACGCGAAGGTCGCTCGAGTCCTGAACGGCCACCCGGACGCGGACGTCATCATTCCCTTCGACCGGCGCAGAATCTGGATGGGCCCCCTTGCCCCCGGCATCGCCGCGCTGCGACGTGCCCGGTATGACGTCGTGGTCGACTGCGCCAACTGGGAGTCGCCCTCCGTCACGAGCGCGCTCGTGTCCCGGCTCGCGGGTCCCGAGGCCGTCGTCATCGGTCCAGACCTCTGGCCGGTGTCCCGTCTGCACTCCCTGCCCGTCCCCGCTCGCACGGACACGCGGAACGAAGCCGTTCAACGCACGCACCTGCTGACCCCGCTCACGAACGGCGCAGTGGCGCGTGTTTTGTCCTTCCGCGAGCCCTCCGTGGGCCCGGCCATCCGCGCCTATCTGGACGCCCTGGCCGGGAAGCCCTTCGCGGTCATCAACCCCGGTGGTCGGTTGGGACCTCGGCGGATTCCACCCGCGGCCTTCGCCGCCGCGGCTCGGGCACTGGTGGCGCTGGGGCGTACCCCCATCGTCACCTGGGGCCCCGGCGAAGAAGCGTTGGCACGAGGGGTGGTGGAGGCAGCCCCTGGCTCCGAGCTCGCGCCTGCTAGCAACCTGGACGAACTGGCTGCCCTGATGCGCGCAGCCGGCTTCACCCTCTGCAACAACACGGGGCCCATGCACCTGTCCGTCGCGGTGGGTGCTCCCACGCTGGCCTTCTTCCTGCGGATGGACATGGAGCGCTGGGGCCATGCGTACGCCCCCCACCGCATGGTGGACCTCACCCCTCTGGTTGATGGTGCGGGCGGTCAGGGCTTGGAGGAGCGGGCCGCCGAAGAGGTCCGGACGTTCGCAGCGAGCCTCCCCTCCTGAGGCTTCATGTCCCGGACACGGGAGGCTCCGCCACCGCGTGTTCGGGGGCCAGCCTGGGGATTCCCTCTTCCACGGGCCAACTCAGACGGCACGGCGCGCAGGTGACCCGGGTTTGAGCCTCCTGCGCCTGAAGGGGGGCCTTGCAGTGAGGGCAGCCCAGGACGGCCCACACCTCCTCTGCAATGAAGGCCACCGGCTACCCCGACCCCTCGCGGCCCAGGCGCCGGGCCAGGTCCGTGGTGCTGTGGTCCTTCGGGTCTCCTGAGACGGCTGTCCGCCCACCATAGGCGCGAACTTCGTCGGCCTCGGGGATGCTGTCCGGGGTGTAGTCTGTGCCCTTCACGTGCACGTCCGGCTTCAACGCCCGGATGATGACGCGAACGTTGGACTCGTCGAAGACGATGACCCGGTCCGTGCAGGCCAGCGCCGCGACGAGCTCCGCCCGCTCGCCCTCGGGGATGTAGGGCCGGCCGGGGCCCTTGTAGGCCCGGGTGGAAGCGTCCGAGTTCACCGCCACCACGAGGACATCCGCCAGGGCCCGCGCCCCTTCCAGGTACCGGACGTGCCCGACGTGCAGCAGGTCGAAGACGCCATTGGCCAGCGCCACCGTGCGCCCTTCGGCCCGCCAGCGCTCACGCTCCTCCGCCACCTTCGCGAGCGATTGGATTTTCTCGAGGGTGCTCATCTCGCGCTCCGAAGCTCTTCGAGCAGTTCATCGCGGGACACCGTCGCGGTGCCCGGCTTCTGCACCACCAACGAGCCCGCCACGTTCGCCAGCCGCGCCGCATCGCCGAGCGAGGCCTTCGCGGCCAGCGCCAGGGCAAACGTCGCAATCACCGTGTCTCCCGCGCCCGTCACATCCACCGCCGCCTTCGCGCCATGGACGGGGATGAGGTCCACGCCCCCGTCCGCATCGAAGAGCGCCATGCCATGGCGGCCTCGCGTCACCAGGAGCGCGCGGCACTCCAGTCGCTTCAACGCGGCGTGCCCCGCCTCCAGCATGTCCTCCTGGGTCCGCACGGGCCGCCCCGCGAGCGCCTCCAGCTCCGGCTCGTTGGGCTTGCAGACCGTGAGTCCCGAGAAGGATGACAGGGCATAGCGGCTGTCCACACACACGGGCATGCCGTCCGCGGCCAGGCGACGCAGCACATCGCGCACCTCGTCCCCCAGCACACCCGCGCCGTAGTCGGACACCACCACCGCGTCCGCGTCCTGGGCAGAGGCTTCGACCTGCCGCGCCAGCGCCTTGCGCATCTTCGGGGGGAGCGCGCCTCGCTGGCCTCGGTCCAGCCGCAACATCTGCTGCCGCGTGGTGCTCACCCCACCGGCCAGGATGCGCGTCTTCGTCTCCGTCTCGATGTCGCGACCGCTCACCGCGTCCAGTTGGATGCCGGATTCGGCACAGAGGCGGCGCAACTCCTTGCCCATCTCGTCCTGGCCCAGCGCGCCGACGGCGGAGACCTGACCGGACAGGGCTCGCACGTTGGCCGCCACGTTGGCGCCACCTCCGAGCTTCACCTCCGCGGACTCGTAGCGGACGATGAGCACGGGCGCCTCCCGGCTCACCCGGTCCGTCTGTCCATAGATGTAGTGGTCGGCAACGAGGTCGCCCACCAGCAACACCTTGCGGCGGGCAAACGCGTGCGGCAAGCGGGCGAGCGACGGCATCGAACGAACGGGCGAGACTGCGGCCATGGCGGCGGTTTGTCCCACAGCCGCCCCCACCTCACAAGCCGCGCGGAGCATCCTCCAGTCCGAGCGCCCGCCGCAGATGGGACTCGCCTTCCAGAACCTCGACCCCCAGGCGGACCACCCAGGCCTCGAAGCCCTGGGGTAGACGCACCGCGTCCTTTTCCGTCGTCACCACCCGGGCCCCCAGCCGCACCGCTCGCGCCTGGACGTCGCGCAGTTCGTCCGCGGTGAAGCGATGGTGGTCCGGAAACAACGCGGCATCGCGCACGTCCGTCCCGAGCGACTGCAGGGTCTTCAGGAAGCCCCCCGGCCGGGCAAGGCCCGCCAGAGCGAACACGGGCTGTCCCGTGAGCGCCGTCACGGGATGAAGGTTGCCCTCCGGGTCCACCCAGGCCGTGGGCCGATAGCGAGTCCTCACCCTGGGAATCCCCGGGCTCGAGGGCAACCACCCGCCGAGCGTGTCAGAGAAACGCTCCGACCGCGCCTCTGTCGGCACCAGGAGGTGCGTGGTGGATTGGGGCGTGCGCGTGTCCTCGGGCCTCATGACGGGGAGCACAGCAGCATCCGAAGCCGTGGCGGGTGCCCTGAGCCAGAAAAGCGTCGCGCGGCGGAGTGACGCCGGGGGCTCACGCAGCGGCCCCCTGGGAAGCATGTGGCCGTTGCCCAGCCCCACCGACTCATCCACGACCACGAAGTCCTCGTCTCGCGCGAGGCGGCGATGCTGGAACCCATCGTCCAGCAGCACCGTGTCCAGGCTGAAATCGTCCCGCGCACGGTAGGCACTCGCGACTCGGTCCGAGCCGACGAAGAGCCGGACCTGGGGACAGCGACGCGCCAGCAGGAGCGGCTCATCACCCGCGAGGTCCGAGGAAGGAAGCGGCTCCGTCCCGATGAAGGTCAGCGGCTCACGCGAGGCGCGGCCATAACCGCGCGTCAGGATGCCCACCTTCCGGCCCGCTTGGACCAACTGCTCCGCCAGATGGAGCACCGCGGGCGTCTTGCCCGTACCCCCCACGTTGACGTTGCCCACGGAGATGACCTTGAGCCCCTCCACCCGCTCCGCGCGCAGCAGTCCCGCGTCGAAGAGCGCTCCCCGTACATGCACCGCGGCCGCGTACGTCCACGACAGCAACGTGAGCGGCGACAGCAGGGCGCGGCGGCCCCAGGGCTCCGGCGACGGCGGGTAGAACACCCGCTCGATGGCGGTGGGGGCATCCGGGGACGTCACGGGGTGCGCCTCGCTCGCGCGTAGAGCGCGAGGACCTCCGCGGCAATCTGCTCGTTCGTCGGGTGCCGCACGGGCGCCCGCTGGTCGGACAGCGCCGCGGCGACCACGGCGTCCGGCGTCGGTCTCTCCACCCGCACATCCGTCAGGTCCGGCAAGGCGCCTTCATCCACCGCCACCACGCGGACGCCGCACGCACGGGCCTGGGCCGCCGCGCGGGCGCTCCAGTCATTGCCCAGGCCGAGCAGCCAGACCTCATCCAGCGCTCGCAGCCACCGCGCGAAGGCGTCCCCCTGTTGGTAGCCCGCGAACGTCACGGCATCCGCCAGTCCCAGGTCCTGGACCTGTTTGCGCGTCTGCTCCAGCAGGCCGCCGTCCCCCACGAGCACCAAGCGCGCCTCGGGCCGCTGCTTCCGATACAGGGCAAAGGCATCCACCCCCACCGCGTGCCGGCGTGAAGGCTGGAACGTGGAGACCATTCCGATGACGGGTGTGCCTTCGAGCCCGAGCTCTGCGCGCAGCGACCGCGCGTCCGGCGCAGGCTGGAACCGGGCGTCCACCAGGGCTGGCAGTACCTGGGCCGTCGCGCCCTTCTCCAACAGGCGGGGAAGCAGTGCGCTCGCGGGGACCGTGTAGGCGTCCGCGGCCGGGAGCGAGGAGCGCAATGAGCGCGGAGCGTGCAGCGAGCGAACCAGGACGGCGCCTGAAGGCCGTCCCCACCTCGCCAGCAGGTGGTCATGACTGAAGTGCGAGTGGACCACGTCCACCGTCCGCGCCTTCAAGCGGCGCAGGTCGCGCCACATCCGCCACGGTGGGGACTTCACGGACAGCTCCAAGCCCCCTTCGTCCAGAAGACCGAGCTCCTCGAAGCGCGGAGCCGCGGGCTCCTCGGCCAGCACCTCCTTGCGCCGGCGGTCCACCGCCACCGTGACGTCGTGTCCCGCGGCGCGCTGCGCCTGGGCCAGGAGCGCCACGTTCTCGGCCGGGCCGCTGTAGAAGGGACTCGCGAGCAGGTGGAGGATTCGCATCCGGTCAGCGCTCCACGGTGGCCCGGTACACGTCGGCCAGGGCTCGCGCCTCGTGCTCCACGCCACACCGACGCCGGGCCTCCTCAGCCGCGTTCTGGCCAATCTGCCTGGCGCGCTCGGGCTCTCGCATCAGCATGTCCAGCAGCTCGCGCAGGCCCTGGACATCTCCGGGTTCGAAGAAGAAGCCCGTGCGGCCGTGCTCGATGAGCGTGTCCAGGTACGGCAGCTTCGAGGCCACCACGCAGCAGCCCGAGGCCATGGCCTCCACGTGCACCAGCGAATAGCCCTCCGCATACGAGGGATGCACCAGGATGCTCAGCCCCTGATACCAGGGCTCGATGACGGACTGCTCGCCGGGCAACGCGATGCGGTCCTCGATGCCCGCCATCTGCTGATTCAGCCAATCCAGGTCCGGCCCCTTCGCGAGCCCGACCAGCACGGGTTGCCAGTCGGGGTGCGCGGGCAGGAGCGGGCGGATGGCCTGCACGAAGTCCCCCTGCCCCTTCTCCTTCCGGATGCGTCCGATGACGCCGATGCCGTAACGCCCACCCAGGCCGAGCTTGCGCCACGCCGCGTCCCGGTCCTCGGGCGGGTGGAAGCGCGTCAGGTCGATGCCATGCGAGACGACCGTGGACGGCAGCGCGATGACGTCCGCGACCTGCTTCGTCAACGAGACGAGCGCATCCGCGCCCCTCGCGATGAAGCGGGTGAAGCCGCTGGGCGCCATCGAGGTGTGCCGGGTGAAGACGAGGCGGACCTCTCGGCCCAGCAGCTTCAGCAGCATGCCCACCAGGAGCTCGTTGTTCCGGTGCGCATGCCACACCACGGGCTCGCGGCGCAGCCGACGGAGCAACTCCGGCCAGGTGATTCTGGGCAGCCCCTCACTCAAGCCCGAGCCGATGACGCGCGTCTCCGAGCCTGAATCCCGGACGAGCGCGGGTACCACCGTCTCCACGTGGCGCGTCACGCCCGTGTAGCGGTGGTGGAAATGCGGATGGACGATGAGTGTCATCGCGGGTCCGGCCTCCCGTGCGGAAACAACGTCGTCATCGCCTCCGCGTTCCTTTCACTGGCGCCCGAAATACGGCCCACCGTCTCCAGCGCCTGGGCACCCAGGCTCGCGAGCCGCTCCGGTGATTCGAGCAGCGACACGAGCGCCTGCTCCAAGGCCGCGGCGTCCTGAACCTGGAGCCCACCCTGCCCTGTCAGCAACGCGACACTGTCCCGGAAGTTGTCCATGTGCGGCCCGTAGAGCACCGGCTTCCCCTGCCCCGCGGGCTCCAGGATGTTCTGCCCGCCGCGCGTCGTGAACGAGCCGCCGACGAACACCACCGTCGCCAGCCGGTAGGCCCTCGACAGCTCGCCGATGGTGTCCAGCACCACGACCTGGCCCCGCTCCGGATTGCCCTGCGAGCGCAGCCCCACGCTCAGTCCCGCCTCGCGCGCAAGCGTCACGATTCGCGCCGCCCGGTCCACGTACCTGGGGGCAATCACCAACCGCAGCTCCGGCCACCGCTCGCGCAGCCGCGCGTACACCCCCAGGAGCTGGGCTTCCTCGCCCTCATGGGTGCTTCCGGCAATCCATACCCGCTCGCCCGGCGTCAGGCCCAGCGCCGTGCGAAGGTTCTCGTCCTCGGGCACCGGGCCCGCGGCGAGCGCGTCGAACTTCGTGTTCCCCGTCACCTTCACCCAGTCCGGCCTGGCACCGAGCTGCCGCGCACGGACGGCTTCGTCCTCCTCGCGCATGAGGAGGAGGTCCAAATCCCGCAGCGGGTTGCCGATGAGGCGGAACAGCGTCTGGTACTTCCCGACGTTCGCGGGCGAAAAGCGCCCGTTCGTCATCACCACTCGCGCCCCACCCCGCTTCGCCGCGCGGATGAGGTTGGGCCAGATTTCGGTGTACTCCAGCACCAGTACGTCCGGACGGATGGCCCGGACCGCTCGCCGCGTCGCGCCCCAGAGGTCATAGGGCACGTAGACGACCCCGTCGATGTCGTTGGCCAGCCGGCCCTTCGCCATCGCGTAGCCGCTGTCCGTCATGGTCGACAGCAACAGGCGGCAGCCCGGGAAACGAGCCCGCAGCGGGCCGAACATCGGCGAGAGGGCCAGCAGGTCCCCGGCGCTCGCGCCATGCAGCCAGAGGACGGGCCCGTCCCCGGGAGGCAGGTGGCTGTGCGGGCCATAGAAGCCCAAGCGCTCCATCAGCCCATGGCGCGTCTTCCGGTGCAGTGCGAGCACCGGGAACAGGACTGCGAAGAGCAGGTAGGTGACGAGGACGTAGAGGACGCGCATGGGCGGCTGGTCGCGCCGTCTATCAGATGCCCGGCCCCGGGGGCAGCACGCGCACGGGGCTGGGCACCAACCAGGGCCGCCATTCCGTCCCGAAGAAGCGCCCGGGTGCCCGCACCCACACTTCCACCTGCGCCACCCCCGGCTCGGTCAGCTCGACGGACCGGCCGTCCGCCCCCAGGCGGGCGCTTCCCCACACCCGCACCTGCACCGACTCCGCGTCGGGAAGCCCCGGGAGCCGGACGGTCAGCGTGTCGCCCACATGCGCTTCACGCCGCACACCGTCCAGGCCCTCCAATGCGAAGCCCCCAGGCTCCCCCAGGGCGCGGAAGGCGCACAGGGACTGACCACCGCCCAGGGCCCGGCTGACCTGCTCCGCCGCTTCCTTCGCGTCCGGGGGCAACGGGAAGGGCACCTGTTCCGGTGGCAGGTACATGGCCAGGGATTCGAATACGGCCCGGTACGGCGGCAGGCCGTGTGCGTCATGTGCGCAGAACGCCACGCGCGGCCGCTCACTCGACAGCTCCAGGAAGCGGGCCGTGGGCTCCGACTCCGGCGCGACGAGCAACATCACGCCATGCACCGGGTTGGCCAGCGAGGCCCCCACCGCGGGCACCAGGCGACTCACCGGATTGCGCACCGCGTGCCGGAAGAAGGTGTCCGCCGAGTACAGCTCGAAGCCGGGCACCACCTTCGCGCTCGCCTCGTCCTTCCAGGGGTTGCGCTTCTGGACGGGGTGGGCCAGCACCGCCGTGCCTCCCGCCGCCGCCACGGCGCGCACCGCGTCGCCCGGCGGCATCCACGCGCGCATGCCCTCCAGCGGGCGCGACATGCCGAAGGCCACGAGGTGCCCGTCCGACGTCGAAATCTCCACGCCGGGCACCAACAGCACGCCCTGGACGTAAGCGGGCGCTCGGAGCGCGAAGTCGTTGTGGTCGGTGAGCACCACGAAGTCCAGGCCCGCCGCCTTCGCCGCCGCCGCCACCGCGTCCGGCGTGCCTCGCCCATCCGAACGCGTGGTGTGGACGTGGAAGGCCCCTCTCGCCCACCGGGGTGCTTCGTCCTTCGGGACCACCACGGGGTACCGCGCCATGGACGCCGAGAGCGCGAAGAAGCCCACGTACCCCAGGACCAGCAGCGCCAACCCCAGAACGGCCCGGAGCCCCTTCCCCACCGCTACCGTCAATCCGCTCACGCCGCGCCTCGCTCCGAGGAGCCCTCCGTCTGCATCCTCCACAGCGCCGCATACCGCCCGCCTCGCTGGAGCAACTCCGCGTGCGAGCCACTCTCGACGACGCGCCCCGCCTCCATCACGTTGAGGACGTCCGCGTTCACCACCGTGGACAGCCGGTGCGCAATCACCAGCGCCGTGCGGCCTGGAAGGACCGCCGCCAGCGCCGCCTGCACTTCGCGCTCGCTCTCCGGGTCGAGGCTGCTGGTCGCTTCGTCCAGCACCAGCACGGGCGCCTGCGCCAGCACCGCGCGGGCGATGCACAACCGCTGGCGCTGGCCTCCACTGAGCGCCACGCCCCGCTCGCCGATGCGCGTGTCATAGCCTTCGGGTAGTGCGCGGATGAAGCCGTCCGCGTGCGCCACCTTCGCCGCGGCCTCCACCTCTTCCCGCGTGGCGTCCGGCCTCGCGTAGCGCAGGTTGTCCAGCACCGTGCCGTGGAACAGCAGCGGCTCCTGCGTCACCAGCGCGAACTGGGCCCGGACGCTCGTGGCCGTGTACCGGTCCGCGTCCACACCATCCAGGAGGAGCTGGCCCTTCTGTGGCCGCTCGAAGCGCAGCAGCAGCGATGTCACCGTGCTCTTGCCTCCGCCGCTGCCACCCACCAGCGCCGTCACCTGCCCCGCCTTCAGCTCCAGCGTCAGGCCGTCCAGCGCGGGCCGCTCTCCATAGGCGAATCGCACGCCCTCGAACTGGATGCTCCGCGACAGGGTCGGCGCGGGCACCGCGTCCGGCGCGTCCTCCACTGGGTGCTTCATGTCGAGCAGCGAGAAAAGTCGCTCACCCGCCGCGCCCGCCTGCACCGCGAACTGCGTCACCCGGCCCAGGTCCTTCACCGGCTGGTACACCAGGATGACCGCCGTCAGCAGCGAGAGCAGCGCCTCCGGCTCCATCAGCCGCGCGCTCGCCGCATACGCCAGTGCGCCCGCCAGTGCCGCCGCGGCCAGCACCTCCATCAGCCCTGGCACCGCGCCACGCGCCCACGCCGCGCTCACCACCGCCTTCTCGTGCGCCTGCGCGAAGGCGGAGAAGCGAGCCAGCTCCGCCGCCTGCCCGTTGAAGGCCTGGATGGTGCGCAGACCGCCCAGCCCTTCGTGGAGCTGCCCCGCCAGGTTGCCGAGCTGCGTCTGGCCTTCCCGCGTGCGCTTGAGCACCTTGCGCGTCAGCTTCGAGGCCGGCAGCGCCGCCAGCGGAATCACCAGCAACATGAGGCCGCCCAACATCGGGCTCATCGCCAGCGCCACGCCCGCCAGGATGATGACCTGGAGGGTGTCGCGCAGGTACGAGCCCACCGTGTACATGGCCGCCGCTTCCACGGCGCTGACGTCCGAGGAGAAGCGGCTGAGCAGGTCCCCCATCCGCTCGCGCGCGAGCTGGGCGGGCGACAGCGCGGTGAGGCGCTGGAACAGGTCGCGCCGCAGGTCCTTCACCACGCGCTGCGCGAACAGGCCCATGAAATAGAACTGCGCCAGGTACCCCACGCCCTTCGCAGCGCCAACGATGACCATCACCAGCGGGAAGCCCCACAGGGCCGCCTCGCGGGGCAGGTCCGCCAACCAGGGCACGCGCTGCGCGCTGGCGAAGCCTTCTTCACCGCCCGACAGCAGGAAGCGCAGCGCCGGGCCCGTGAGATACGCGTACGCGCCCGTCGTCAGACCCACCGCCGCCATGCCGACGAAGGCGAGCAGGAGTACACCGAAATGCGGGCGCGCATAGCGCAACAACCGCCAGAGAATCGAATGCATCGCTAGCGCCCCACCTTGCGCAACGCCGCCTTCGCGAGCTGGGAGTACGGGTTGTACTCCAGCACCCGCTGCAGCTTCTTCCGCGCCAACGGCGCGTCTCCCAGGTCCATGTCGATGATGGCCGAGATGATGTGCAACCGCTCCACGTATGGCCCCAGCGACAGCGCCTTCTTCAGCACCTGCTGCGCCTTCTGCGCCCGCACCATCGGCGCCCCCGTGGGCATCCGGTACGTCGCCCAGGCGAGGAAGGGGTAGTACTCCGGCTCGTCCGGATTGAGCGACACCGCTTCCTCGAAGGCCTTCGCCGCCAGCGGGAAGTCGCGGCGCTTCAGGGCGGACTCGCCCCGGCGCAGCGCGATTTCCGCATCCACGACCACCGCCGCGTTCCGCCCCACGTCCATCCGGCTGAAGAGGTACTGGAGGTAGGCCTTGCGCTTCTCCTCCACGCTCAGCACCCGGTACGACGCGGACAGCCGGTCCTGCACCAACTCCAGCAGGTCCTTCAGGTCGGAGATGTCGAACTCGGCGTAGGTGTCCGGATGAAAGCGCATCGCCGTCTCGTGATAGGCGCGCTCCACCGCCTCCGCGTCCGCCGCGATGTCCAGCCCCAGCCCTCCGAAGTAGCTGCGGGTGATGATGCGCAGCGCTTCCTCACGCAGCGAGGCCGCTGTCTCGGGCGGCAGGGCCTTGCGCTTGCGCGGCGCGATCCGGTCCGGCAGCACCGCCGCGGACAGCACGTCCGTGCCCGTGGCCACGGGCGTCGAGGAGAACGTCACCCCACCCGTCAGCTTCAGGAACCACAGCAGCGAGTACGCCATGCGCAGCTCGCCACGCCCGTGCGCCAGCAGGTCCTTCAGCGCGATGCGGCCGTTGACCTGCATGGCGATCTTCAGGTCGTCCGTGTCCAGCCCCATGGCCTGCAGGTCGCGCCCGAACTCTTGTGAGCGCACTGGGTAGTCGCCCATGTGCGCCCGCAGCGCGCCCGCCATCACCCTCATGGTAAAGCAGCGGCGCGCGCCATCCAGCACCGGCGCCAGCGGCGGAACCTCCACCGACGCGACCTCCGACGTGAATTCGTCTCCCGCGTAGAAGGCGTAGCGGCCCTCGCGCATCCCCAGCACCCGCTCCACCCTGTCCCGGTTGTAGTCGCGCAAGAGCTGCAGCAGTTCCTCGCCCGCCGCCTCCACGCCCGCGTCCGCGAGCGCCGCGCCGATGCGCAGACCGGAGTCCAGCGCCTCCGTCACCCGCTGCGCCTGCTGCGGGTTGAGCACGTTCCGGGCAAGCAGGTAGCCAGGCAGCGAGTCCGCTTTCGCCGTGGAGTCATAGCTCACGGACCCGCCGCGCAAGAAGTACACGCGCCGGCTCAAGCCCCGGTGCGCCACCACGAGCACACCATCCCGGCGCAACCGATAGATGGAGTGGAACAGCGCCGGCAGGGGGTGGCCCTTCAGCGCGCCTGAATTGACGGCGGGCCGGGACAGCGTGGCCGCCAGCCCGGTGAGCTGCACCGCCTGCGCCGCGCGCACCAGAGCCTCCAGCCGGGGCACCAGCTCGCCCGGCTTGAGCGGGTCCGAGACATAGGCGTTCACCTTGAGGTCCAGCACCGAGCTCACGCCCCGCGCGCGCCCCAGGTGTCCCTTGTCGATGGCGACAATGGGCACCCTGCCACCCTGTCCGTGGCCTCGGATGAGATGCACCACGTGTGCGCCTTCCACGCGCGGAAGGTCCACCGACAGCACCACCACGTCCGGGTTGTCCGCCGCGAAGTGCTCCAACGCCGTCACCGGATCGTTCACCGCGCGAACGGTGTACCCAGCCTGGGAGAGCAGGCCTTTGAGGTGCTCGAGCGTGGGGGGATGGCTCTCGGCGAGCAGAAGCGTCTTCAAGGGGGCCACAGTCTACACCTTCACCCGCGCCCGCATCAGGTACGATGCGCGACTCTCACATGACGAATCCACCCCGCATCCTCGTCGTCGCCGGCGAGGCGTCAGGCGATACCCACGCCGCCGAGCTCGTCGCCGCCCTCCGGGCCCGCCGTCCCGACCTCACCTTCTTTGGCATGGGCGGTGCCCGCCTGGCCGCCCAGGGAGTGGAGCTGCTCTTCGACGCCCGGGAGGTGTCCGTCATGGGCATCACCGAGGTCCTGCCCCGGATTCCCCGCATCCTTCAAATCCTGAAGGGCCTGGCCGAGGCCGCCGCCGAGCGCAAACCGGACGTCGCCATCCTGGTGGACATCCCTGACTTCAACCTGCGCCTGGCCAAGAAACTCAAGGCGCTGGGGGTCCCCGTCGCCTACTACGTGTCGCCCATGATCTGGGCCTGGCGCCGGGGTCGGGTGCGCACCATCAAACGGTTGGTGGACCGGATGCTCTGCATCCTCCCGTTCGAGGAAGACTTCTACCGGGAGGCCGGCGTCAGCGCTCGCTACGTCGGCAGCCCGGTGGTGGAGCAGGTTCCCTCACCGGATACGGCCACGGCCTTCCGCGAGCGGCTGGGGCTGTCGAAGGACGCCCCCACACTCGCGCTGCTGCCCGGCAGCCGGATGGGCGAAATCCGCCGTCTGCTTCCCGACATGGTGGAGGCGGCGAAACGCCTCTCCGCCGAGCGGCCCGGACTCCAGGTCGTCGTCCCCCTCGCGCCCACCATCGACCGGGAGGAAATCACGTCCCGCTTCGAAGGCAGTGGCGTGACGCCCATCCTGGTAGAGGGACGGGCACCCGAGGTCGTGGGCGCCAGTGACGCCGCGGTGGTGGCCTCCGGTACCGCCGTCCTGGAAGCCGGGCTGATGCAGCGCCCCCTGGTGGTCGTCTACCGTGTGTCACTCATCACGTACTGGGTGGGCCGGTTGATGCTGAAGGTGGCCTTCGTGTCCCTCATCAACCTGCTGGCGGGCCGACGCGTCGTCCCCGAGCTGCTCCAGGGGGAGATGACGCCCGAGCGCATCGCCGAGGAGGTCCGCCGCGTCTGGATACCCGGTGCTCCCCGGGAGGAGATGCTCCAGGGGTTGGCGGAGATGCGCGGCCGGCTGGGCGAGACGGGCGCGGCCACCCGGGCGGCGGAGTCCGTACTGGAGCTGCTGCCCCCGGGCCGCGTTTAGGGTATGTCGGCCGGGTCATGAACCCAGCCCTGGTCTGCATCCCCACGTACAACGAGCGGGAAAACATCGAGGCCATCGTCCAGGCGGTGCTGGAGACCGACCCCCGGGTCGACATCCTCATCGTGGACGACAATTCGCCCGATGGCACAGGGCAACTCGCGGATGGGCTCGCCGCACAGGATTCGCGCGTGCGCGTCCTCCACCGCGAGAAGAAGGAGGGCCTGGGCCGCGCCTACCTCGCCGCGTTCCGTTGGGCCCTGGCCGAGCAGTACACGTACATCCTGGAGATGGACGCCGACTTCAGCCACGACCCGCGCTACCTGCCCGGCATCCTGGATGCGGCCGAGGCTGGCGCGGACCTGGTGCTCGGCTCGCGCTACGTCACGGGCGGCGGCACGGTGAACTGGGGCGTGGGGCGGCAGCTCATCAGCCGCGGTGGCAGCCTCTACGCACGGTCGATTCTGGGCGTGGGCATCCAGGACCTCACCGGCGGC
The DNA here is from genome assembly GCF_006518205.1 of Myxococcus sp. CA005. Taxonomy (NCBI): domain Bacteria; kingdom Pseudomonadati; phylum Myxococcota; class Myxococcia; order Myxococcales; family Myxococcaceae; genus Myxococcus; species Myxococcus sp. CA005. The sequence continues at coordinate 16,306 of NZ_SRLV01000127.1, forward strand.
TTCAAGTGCTTCCACCGCCGGGTGCTGGAGGCCATCGACCTGGATTCGGTGAAGAGCACCGGTTACGCGTTTCAAATCGAGCTGACCTACCGCACGCTGCGCAAAGGCTTCACCGTGCGCGAAGTGCCCATCGTCTTCGAGGACCGGCGCGTGGGTCACTCCAAGATGAGCAAGAAAATCTTCGCCGAGGCTCTCACCATGGTGTGGAAGCTGCGGCTCACGGTGTAAGCCCAGGCTGTCATGCCGGAATACGCGTCGCTGTTCCTCGTCTCGCTGTCGGCCATCTTCTTCGTGGTGGACCCCATTGGCGTCGTCCCGCTGTTCCTGGCGATGACGGCCGGGGACTCGCAGGAGAAGGTGCGCCGCACTGCCATGCGCGCCTGCCTGGTGGCCTGCGGGATGATGCTGTTCTTCGCCCTCTTCGGCGGCGTCATCTTCAAGGTGTTCGGCGTGTCGCTGGGCGCCTTCCGGGTGGCCGGTGGCATCCTGCTGCTCATCACCGCGTTGGACATGCTTCGCGCCCGCCCGGCGGAGACGCGCACCACGCCGTCCGAGGAACAGGAAGGCGTGGTGAAGGAGGACGTGGCCATCGTCCCCCTCGCCATTCCACTGCTGGCGGGCCCGGGCGCCATCGCCACCGCCATGGTGCTGATGGCCAAGGGCGACACGCTCGTCTCCGCCATCCCCGTGCTGGCCGCCGTCGTGCTGACGTTCGTGGCCAGCTACTTCATCCTCCGCGCCTCCGGGCTCATCCAGCGCGTGCTGCGCCAATCCGGCGTGGCCATCGTCGAGCGGGTGATGGGACTCATCCTGGCCGCCATCGCGGTGCAGTTCATCGCGGACGGTGGCAAGGAGCTGTTCAAGTAGGTCCGGGGATGGCCACCCACTCTGGGCCCTTGCGCTTCAGCAGGCCCTGCGGCTTGCCCTCCAGTGACAGCTCGTCGTGGCTGGCGCGGTGCGCGTCGTACGCGTAGCCGTCCTGGATCTCCTGCAGGTACACCACCACCGCGTCGAGCACGTTCTCCTGCACCACCTTGAAGGTGGCGTCGCCACAACTGGGCGCGTCACCGGAGAAGAAGCGCTCCAGCATCGCCTCCTCCGGACGGCGTACGTACACCACCACCGGCGCGGGCTCATCGCGACCGGCCGCGACGACTTCGCGGACGACCTGGGATGGCACCGGCTCCCGCAGCAGCCGGTGCACGAGCTCACACTTCTCAGCCTCCACGCCCTGACGCTCCGCGAGACGCGCCTGGTGCGCGCATCCCGTGCTCCCCAGCACCCCCAGCCCGAGCAACGCCCATGCCTTCTGGTGGAATCGGTCCATGCGTCCTTTCCTCTCCCTCGATGACTGCGCTACAGCTTCCGCCACCGCGGGGGGCGAGGCGCGTGCTGAAGCACCGGCTCCTCCACTGCGATGATGTATTCCGCGCGGCGGTTGCCCGCCTCCGCTGTCTCGTCGGGCGTCGCGACGGCCGGGGCCTCTTCTCCCAGCCCTTCGTAGTACACGGGCACCCGCAGCCCCTTCTTCCGGAAATAGGCCGCCAGACTCTTCGCCCGCCGCACCGACAGGTCCAGGTTCTCCGCCGCGGCCCCCACGGTGTCCGTGTGTCCCATCACGTAGAGCCGCAGCGACGCGAAGCGACCGTACTTCGTCAGCGCGTCCACGATGAGGGCGTGGCTCTTGTCCAGCTTGCCCCGCTCCGTCGCCGGAATGTCCGCTTGGCCCGAGGCGAAGTTCACCTCCTCGTGCGGAATGTCCACCTGCCACGGATACAGGTCGACGCCCGTGTAGAACTCCGCCGTGTCGAACGCACGGAGGGAGATCTTCATCACCCGCCCCTCCGCCGCCGGCCACGTCAGCTCCAGTGG
>NZ_SRLV01000128.1:0-17854 GCF_006518205.1 Myxococcus sp. CA005
GGGCCATGCTGGCCGTGGGGGGCGGGTTTGGCCGGGGCGGCTTGAAGACCGACGTCAGCGGCCTTCAGGAACTCGCCGCGGTCCAGGCGCAGTTGCTGCCCCTGGATGCATGCCACATCGAGTACGGAGTGCGGGCAGGCGCGCTACCGCACCGCTCGACGGGCTCCCGGAAGTCCGCCTCCGTTACGCCGTGCAGTGGGGCGTCGGTTTCCTATGTTTCCATCAGCGTTCCGGAGGAGCTTCAGTCGTCTCAAGTCGCCTTTGACATGACGCGAAGCTCCGTCTCCGCGCCCTGGAAGATCCTGGTCGACAAGGATCAGACCGCGTTCCCCGACCTCAAGCAGTCGCTCGAACGGCTCGCACCCCTCATCGTGGAGAAGTATCCCGAGGCGCTTGCCACGGAGATTCAGCGCCGTGTGGACAGTGAGCGCGCGTGGCAGGAGAGCAAGGCTGCCGAGCGTGCTCGCAAGGAAGCGGCGAAGACCTCGTATCCCGAGTGAGCCATTTGCCATGAGCACAGTGCCCACGCAGCCGGCGCAGAAGTCCGGCAAGAACACGATCCTCATCATCGCCGCGGTCGCGGTAGTGGTCGGCGGCATCGGCGCAGCGACCCTTCTGCTGGGCCGGCAGCCGAGCGACGTTGGGAGCCTCGGGAAGACCGACGTCGGTGGCCTTCAGGAGTTGGCCGTTATTCAGGCGCAACTGCGTCCCTTGCGGGCATGTGGCATCGAGTACGGGGAGCGGGGACGGCGGATGAAGTCGGGCTCTCACACGTCCGTATGGGTCAGCGCGTGTGAGAATGACCGTTTCGCGGGAGTCCGCATCGAGGTTCCCACCTCGCGACAGGTAGAGGGCGTCGCCTTCGATCTGGAGCGGAGCTCCGTCTCCGAACTCTGGAAGATCCTGGTCGACAAGAATCAGGTGCCATTTCCAGAGCTCAAGCGGACACTCGAGCAGCTCACGCCCTACCTCGTCGAGGAGATTCCCTCAAGGCTTGCTCAAGCCATCGAGGCGAAGGTCGCGGCTGATCGCGAGAGGCAGAAGCACCAGGCCGCGGAGCCTGCTCGCAGGGAAGCATCGAAGAACTCGTATCCGGAATGAGGCGCCTGGCCGCCCCGTCCGCTCACGGGAACTCGATGGAGCCGAGGCTGATGGGCGAGTGCGGACGACTCCGCGGATGAGGTGTGGAAAGAACAGTGCCGGGCCAACTACGTCCTGTGGAGGGATGAGAAGAACCCTGTGTGGGAGGGCGACTGCTATGCCTGCTTTCGCTACTGCGCAGGTCAACACGAGTGGCCCGACGACCAGTGCAGACCGCGTAGGAAGAAGAGGGGATAGCCATGTCCAAAACGCTCGACTGGAACCCCATCCGGGCGCTGGCTCGGCGTGTGCTGCGCGAAGGACAGCCGCTCGTATTGTCCGATGAGGTGCGCGCGCTATTGCTTCGCTCTGCCAGGGAGGTCGCAATCCGTGATGCCGATGTTGGGCGTGCCCTGGCCACGGACGTCGACGCACTGAAGCTCCTCGAGGCGATATCCGACCGCATTCGCAAAGGGTCACTGCGCCTGTCTCGCACCCTGAGCGAAGCCGTGCGCCGCAGGGATGCGGGGGACGTTGATGGTGCTCGCCAGCTACTCCATGACGCATTGGCTGTCGAAGTGGTGCCGATCTATCGGGACAGCCTGTACGCATATGTGGAGTCCCTTGATGACGAGCCATCGACCGACACCGAGGCGTGACTGACGCCACGCCTCCGCAGGGATGGGTCCAGTCCCGAATTATGTGTAGGGCAGCCCGCTCGTTGGTAGGCGCTTGGTGTGGCTCAGGACTCCTGTAGGAAAGTGCGCGTTCGCCTGCGCCCGCGTGCCATTCATTGATCGGCGTGGCGGGTGTGTGCTTCCAGGCATGCCCGTCATCATCCGGGGTGCCCGAGTCCGATTTCTGAAAACGAAGCCGGGCGAGGGGCCGAAGCCGCCTCCGCGCCCACCGTGTGAGTACTGCGGGAAGGCGTGGCACAAGTTCGCCGCCGCGTGGGGCTGGCACGTGGGGAACTCCACGGAGTTGCGGGAGAACATCCTCGCGGGCCGGGAGTCCAGCGAGCACCCCTGGTACACGGGGCGCTGGTCCATCGCCGCCCACCACCTCATCTGCTCGGAGGCCATGGCGGATGACGAGAACTGGGCCCGGTTCTGCCGGGAGTTCGGCTACGACATCAACCGGCGGGAGAATGGCGTCATGCTGCCCATGGTTCTGGCCGTGGCATGCGAACTCCACGTCCCTGTCCACATCGGTCCTCATTCAGGAGGGTGGGCTTTCGACATGGACATGGCGTACCCAGATGCGGTGAAGGGAGCGCTGGAAGCTGTCGCTGATGCCGTGGAGCGGGGCGACTACTGCCAAAAGCCTGCGGCGCTGACGCAGTCCTTGGACCGCATCAGTCGCCAGATTCTCACCAAGCTGGCCAGCGGGAAGTGGACGCTCACCACCGATGGGCTGGACTACCTGCCTGGGGGGAGAGGTTGTGCCGGCGCCACGAGCATCCAGGACAAGCCGCGCCGTGCATGCCCCGTCGGGCGCAGTCACAGCGACACCAGGGCACCGCTACAGCGGCGTGCGCTTCAGGTGGGGGAGTAGGCCATGCAAGACGACTACTTTGTCCTCATTCGCGCCCGCTCTCAGCAGCACCCTCTGCTGGCGTGGGACCAGTCGGCCTCCGCATTTCGGAAAGGGAAGCCCGTGCAGGTCGTTGAGCCTGTGAAGTTGAAGCTGAGCGAGCCGGTGCCACCAAAGCCCGTCATGGTCGACTACCACAGTCTGCCCTCGCCCGTGGTCTCCGGCCGAGTCAAGGACGCGCTCGAGCGGGAGCGTCTTCATGGTGTTCAACTGGTTCCTGCGGACGTTCAGGTAGGGGAATCCGTATTGCGATACTGGCTTGTCCACATGTGGCGGCGGCTTGCATGCATGGACCGGGGTAATTCAGTCTTCGAGGAAGACGCGGACGGCCACTTCCTCCTGAGCCTTGACAAGCTGGTGCTCGACGAGGCGGTGCTTGGAGAGGTTCCCCTCGAAGAGCGCTTGGCCTTCCGCCTCGCGGAGTCCGTGGTCCACCTATTCCATCGCACCGTGGTGGAGAAGGTGTTGTCCCTGTCTCCTCCCCCCGAAGGACTGCGCTTCATCCCCTTGGCAGAGTGGGGGGATTCTTCCGGATTCAGGTGCGCGAAGACTTGAGGGCTGATTACGGCGCTCGGTTGCATCTCGACCACCAGGGCGGTGGGCTGCAGTGACATGTCGAGGTAGCGGCGGTCTGCCCAGATGCTGGAGACCTCCAGCACGACGGTGGTGATGAGGCGCAGTGCGCAGGCGCGGTTGAGGAAGGCGCCCACGGAACGGATGCGGCGCTTCACCTCACCGTGGAGGCGCTCCAGGCCATCAACAAACGTGCGCGGCAACACCTGGCCGCTCCGTCCGCTCACGGGAACTCGATGTTGCCGAGGATGATGGGGCGCTTGCCGCCTGTGGAGCCGGCGCCCTGTTGTCTTTCAGGGCTCATCTTCGAGGTCTTCGAGCTGGCCTTCCGCTACCTCTCGGTAGTGCGGCACCACTTCGACGGAGAGCACATCCCGCATTTCCTGGCGGGCGCTGTCGAAGTCGCCAGCCTTCTGGTGGCGATACATCCTGTGCAGCGCGTCCATCAGCCTGTTGGACCCGTCGGTGATGCGCCGCGAACTCTCGCGGAGGAGTTCTAGCGCCCCCACCTCCGTAGAAAGTGCCTGCTCCGCGTTCGCATCGCTGATACCTACTTCTCGCGCTGTGCGCCGGAGGAGCGCGCGCACATCATCGTCGAGGACGAGCGGCGCACCTTCGCGGATGACTCTGCGTGCCAATGCGCGGATGGGGTCCCAATCAATCTTCTCGGACATGTGTCACCTCTTCTTCTTCCTGCGCGGAGAACACTTGTCCTCTGGCCATGCCTGCTGGCCCTCGCAGGAACGAAGGCAGTCGTGGCACGAGCCAGTCCAGTCAAATTCTTGGCAGTCGCCATAGGCGCGGATGCAACGCCGCTTCCACTCCGGCAGGTTCGCGTTGTGCGTGTCGTCCCATTCGGCGGGCGCTTCTTCCGCCGCCTCTATGACCATCTTGACGCCTGCCATGTGCGACGCGGCTTCGCTCGCGGTGAGGCCGCACGCTTCGGGCATGCCGGGGTTGCGCTGGATGCAGCACGTCACGGTGTCGGTGCAGGTTGCCAGCGCATAAGCGTCGCGGCGGCTGGCGGTGCCGGTGGCACTGCTGGAGCAACCTAACGCCAGGGCGACCAAGACGCATGATAGGTTAAGTGGATTGTTCTGATTTTGCATGAATAGCGGACTAATCACGGTCCGGCGTCATGCGTCTATCACCCTGGATGGGTAGTTCGTGGGGTGGCCAGACCCCTCGGTTGGGCCTGAACCGTTTTGTGGACACCCGAGATGTGATGGAAAGGGTGTCCGAAGTCGGCACTGGAGTGAGGCGCCTGGCCGCCCCGTCCCCTCACGGGAATTCGATGTTGCCGAGGATGATGGGGCGCTTGCCGTCCTCCGCCCACAGCGTCAGGGTGAAGGGGCCTCGGGGCGCGCCTTCCACGGGTTCGGTCTCCACCAGGACGTCCATTTCGTCGCCGGGGTTGAGGCTGGCGGGTGCCCACACTCGCGCGACTTTCAACTCCGCGCCATCCGGCCCCACCAGTGCTGCGCCCGTGGCCTGCCAGGGCTTCGCGCCCAGCGGGTTCTTCAGGCCCACCACCACCAGAATGCTCCTGGCCCGGAAGGTCAGGCCGGAACGGAGCACCAGGCTGTTCCTCGCGTGCTCCCGGACGTCCAGGAACTCTCTTGCGGCGACGCCGGTGCGCCCCATGTCTCCACTCACCCAGAGCCCCATCAAGCCACCGGGGCGTGCCTGTGCTGCTCGCAGCCGTGCATTCTCCTCGCGCACTTCCTGCAGTACCCGCCGTGTCTCCAGCAGCTCCCGCTGGAAGGAGGCTGCCGTGCGCGCTCGACGGAAGAGCTCCACCTGCCGTTCTGCCCGTGCGGGCGTCTCGATGACGAGTTGAAGCGTGGCCTGGATGGGGACCGCTCCATCCGCGAAGTAGACGGTCAGCGTTGCGCGGGACTCGTCGGCTACTGGCTCCTCGGGCACCAGGATGAGGAGTTCCCGGTCCACCACCTGACGGAACCGTCCCGGTCCGGACACCTCCGCGCGCATCAGGGGGGTGTCGAAGCGGAGCACCGTGGCGACACCTTCTCCGACCCGGATTTCGGGTGGCCGACCGCACCGCTCCGCGCCCAGCTCAACGGGGCGTTCCGTCGGCTCCCGGCAGGTGGCGGGCTGGGCGCGCGTGGGCTCCGCCGCCAGCAGGAGAGCGAGAGCAAGAGGGATGGGCAGTGGCGTGGGCACGGACAATCACTTCCCTGGCGGGCGGAACAAGCCGGTGGCGGAGGTCACTATTCGAAGCGATTCACGGCGTAGAGCACGGCGGTGTTGCTAACCGTGGCGATGCCTGGGCCTGGGTCGTCGCCCTTCCGCCGGATGCCGCGTACTCCGTACTGTTCGACCATCTCCAGGCACACGGGGATGAAGTCACCTCCACGGGTGTAGGCCTGGGTGAAGCGGCCATAGACGCGGTCGGCGAAGATGAGTTCGCCCACGGCTTTTCCCGAGGTCAGGGGGCCGAAGTTTGTACCGAGTTCGACCTGGACGCGGCCTTCGCGAACGGGAACGGGCTCTCCAAAACGCTTGTCGTCGACGAAGGCGAGGCTGGTGGCGTCACCGATGCGAATACCGGCCCGCTTCATGGCATCCACCGCTCCGGGGGGACAAGGTTCGCCGGGAGGCGCCGGACGCACCTGCGGGCCGCTGGGGCAGCCCAGGCCCGAGCAGGCGGCGACGGCCACCATCGTCCGGGCCGCTGCCTTGAGGGCCCGCGCGCTGGAGGCGGGCTGCTGGGGAGTCGTCACGCTGTCGGGCATCTGCTTCACGGGGAGCTCTTCCTTCTTCGGGTGCGCCACCTCGGCGGTGACGGCCGCGAGGGTGGGCCCGGGACTGGGCAGGGGCGCGGCCTGCTCACTTTCCGGCGGGCCACCGGGCAAAGCCACTTCCCGGATGGGATTGCCCCCGCCACCCAGCGTGGGTGTCGCCACCCAGAGCCACGCACCCACCGCACACGCCAGCCCGGCGAGCACCACGGCCCAGCGAGCCGCACGTTCGCGCGCAGGCGTTCGTGGCGCCGAGGCTTCGGGGGCACGTATTTCCAGCGGTGGCTTGTGGGGCAGGGGCCCACGCCTGGGCGAGGCCCAGCGGGCGTCACCTGCCTCGACCCACATCGCCAGCGCGGCGTCATTGTCGTCCTCGGACCGGGAGTCGGTGCCGGGTGTTTCCGCGTCCTGCCGCCACTCGCACAAAGGCGCGTCCCACGCCGCGTCGGCGGCTGCGAGTGCCCGCTCGACGTCCGCGCTCAGTACCTCCGCGCTCCCTCGGGCTTCGGGGGCCTTGGCCAACAGCCGCAGACACAGTTCGCTCAGCGCCGGTGGCACGCGCGGATTCACCGTGTGGGGAGCGTGAGGCGCCTCGGAAATGACGGCCTCGATTTCCGTGGGGGTTACCACCTCCAGGAAGGGAGGGCGGCCCGTCAGCATCCAATAGAAGATGACGCCGAGCGCGTAGACGTCATCCGCTGGCCCGCACCGGTATCGAGGGGCCGTGGCCGCGCTGCTGGCCCTGCGAAACGCCAGCGCCTCCGGGCTGCGATAGCGCATGGTGCCCGGCGGCAGGACGCCCTGGGTGAGTCGGGGGGCTCCGGCGAAGTCGCCCACGCCGAAGTCCACCAGGACGGGCTCACCGTCCGGCTCCCGCACCATGACGTTGGACTCCTTGAGGTCGCGGTGCACGACGCCCGCCGCGTGCGTGGCCTCCAATCCCAGGGCCATGCCGCGCAGCAGCCGTGCCACCTGTCGAGCGCTGGGGTTCTCCTCTTCCACCCACTGGTGCAGGGTCCGTCCTCGCACGCACTCCATCGCCAGGTAGAACAACCGGGGCGCCACGCCTGGGAACTTGCCGCAGGCGCGAAAGGCCACCACGTTGGGGTGGCGCAGGCGCAGGAGGATGGCGCACTCGCGCTCCGGCCACCCCGCCATCCGGTGGAGGTACTGGAGCTTGAGCGCGACCTCCTCGCCGTCGCGCATCGCGAGATACACGTCGCCGCACGCGCCGCTGCCCAGCCGCTTGCCCAGGGTGAAGCCCGCGATGCGTGTCCCCGGCGAATCTTCTCGCCTCTGCGCTTCCGCCATGCCGTCTCCCAGGGGCTTCCCACCCGGCGGGCCCCACCTGAAGTGTCACCAGACGCCAGCAGGACCCCACCGGGAGGATGCCGTTCCCGCTACTGCCAGGGAAGATGAAAGTGCTTGGCCTGACATGGTCCTGAAGGGTTTAGCGCCGCGGCATCCACTCTGAGGCCCCGGGGTTTGGGTTAGGCTTCCGGACGAGCCATGGACGAAGAACTGGGAGCGACTTTTGGAAAGGCCGTGCGCGAGGCGCGAGCGCGGCTGGGGTTGACGCAGGTGGAAGTGGCGGCGCTGTTGGACATGCACCCCATGGTCTACAGCCGGATGGAGCGGGGGAAGATGTTGCCGCGTGTGGCCACGCTCCGGAAGGTGGCCATGGTGCTTCGGACCTCCACGGATGAACTGCTGGGCCTCGCCCGGGAGGGCCGCGCGGGCGCGAAGAAGCAGTCCTCACTGCAACGCCGGCTGATGACGCTTTCGGAGGCGCTGGACGAAGAGAAGCTCAAGGCGCTCGTCGTGATGGCGAGCGCCCTGTCCCGCTAGCACCAGGGCCCGGCTTCAGGCGTCCTTGGGGCCCCGCCCCGACAGTTCATGGGCCTCGAGGCCCGATGGGAAGAGGCTCTCGTCGAGCAGTTCGACCTCGTCGCGTACCGCGCTGGCGTCGCTGATGAGCCGCGTCAGCTCCGCGGCCATGTCGGCCCTGCCGAAGGGGCGGCCGGTGCGACGGACTTCCTGGACGATGCATTCCCGAAGTGCTTCGCACAGCGCCTCCGCCGAGCCGAAGCGCTTCGTCGCATCCTTGTGCAGCATCCCTTGAAGGACGGCGCGCACCTTGGGCGGCAGGCTCGCGGCGGCTCGCTCCACGTCCTGGGGACCATGGTCCTCGAGCAGCATCAGCATCTGTGTGAGCGGCAGGGAAGGGGGCTCCTCCAGGCGCAGCTCATGCGACTTCGCACGCGGTGGCTCCAGCGCCTCCGCCGCGGCCGCGAACAGGTGCCGCCCCGTGGCCAGCTCCAGTAGCACCAGCCCCAGCGAGAAGAGGTCCGAGGCGGCGGTCAGTGTCTTGCCCGCGAGGTACTCCGGAGACGCATAGGCCACGTCGCCCTTGAGCAGCGCCTCCGCCGTCTCCTCCCGGCCGACTAGGTGCGAATAGGCCACGCCAAAGTGCGTCAGCTTCACCTCGCCCGTGCGAGCCACGCGCACGTTGCGGGGACTGACGTCGCGATGAATCAGTCCCAGGGACCGGCCCTGCGCGTCCTTGAGCGAGTGGGCATGGTGCAGGGCGTCCGCCAGCTCCGCGGCGACGTGGAGCGCGAAGGCCAGGGACACGGGCTGCCCCCGCATGGCCATGAGGTCCAGCACGGTCTCCAGCGACGGCCCGTCCACGTGCTCCATGATGATGTACGGCTTGCCCCGGTGAATCTTGAAGTAGTGCACCTGGGCGATGGTGGGGTGGTGGAGGCGGTAGGCCAGTTGCACTTCCTCCACCAGCCGGTGTCGGCGCGCGGAGCTCGCGGGGCTGCGCACGCGCTTGATGACGACGGGGCCGGCGAGCCCGTGCCGCTGGTAGCGGTCGGCCAGGAGCAACTCCTCGCCGTTGGCCCGGCGCTCCAGCATGCGGACGAACTCGAACCGCGTGTGCTCCACCGAGAAGAGAACGTGCCGCCGTTCGAACGTGAAGATGGAAGGTTCATCCTGGGGCGTGGTCGTGAGGCGGTGCGAGGCCAATGGCGACTCCTTGATGTAGACCGGAAAAGGTTATGCTTAGGTAAACATAAATTGGGCGCGGGGAGGAAGCCGGCCCCGGTGCGGGGTGCCAGGGCGGATTTTTCCGCTGGCCTTCATGTCCATGGACGGGCTCTTGTCAGGCGCTGGGGCCTCGTCTCGTCATGAGCCGCCGGACGCCACCGGTGTGCCCGGGACTCCGCCGCGAAGCGGTCCCGTGAAAGCACGACCCGAGGAGAACACCCGGATGGACACGGAGCTGCAGGGCAGAGGCGTCCTGGTCACGGGCGGCGCCGGAGGAATCGGCACCGCCCTGGTCCATACCTTCGCGGAAGAAGGCGCGAAGGTGGCAGTGCACCACCACTCCAGTACCGAGAAGGCCCAGGCGCTGGCACGCGACGTCGGCGGTGCAGCGCTGCGCGCGGACCTGACGGTGGAGGCCGACGTGGACGCGCTGGTTCCCGCGGCGGTGGCCGCGCTGGGGCGGCTGGACGTGCTGGTCTGCAACGCGGGTGTCTGGCCCGCCCCGGATGAACCCGTCTGGGAGATGTCCCTGGCGCGCTGGCGCCGCACGCTGGCGGAGAACCTGGACAGCGTCTTCCTGTGCTGCCGTGCCTTCCTGCGGCACGTGGCCACCACGAAGACGGGCAACATCGTCATCATCAGCTCCACGGCGGGGCTGTTCGGTGAAGCAGGACACGCTGACTACGCCGCCGCCAAGGGCGCGCTGGCGAGTGGCTTCCTCAAGAGCCTCAAGAACGAATTGGGCCGCATCGCGCCCCTGGGCCGCGTCAACGTCGTGTGCCCGGGATGGACGGCGGTGGACCGCAGCCGCGACAAGCTGGCCCAGCCGGGCTTCGTTGAACGCGTCACGCGGACGATGCCGCTGCGCAAGGTGGCGCAGCCGGTGGATGTGGCGCGGGCGGTGGTGTCGCTCGCGTCGGACCGAATCTCCGGACATGTGACGGGTGAAGTCGTCACTGTCGCCGGAGGCATGGAAGGAAGGGTGCTGCATGACGACTGAATTGGATGTGCGGACGTACAACCGCGAGGCGTGGGACCGTCAGGTGGCCACGGGCAACAGGTGGACGCTTCCCGTCAGCCCAGAAGTCATCGCCGCGGCACGCAAGGGCGAGTGGAGCATCGTCCTCACCCCCACGAAGCCGGTGCCGCGCGAGTGGTTCGGCGACGTGAGGGGCAAGGACATCCTGTGCCTCGCGGGCTCGGGTGGACAGCAGGCCCCGGTGCTGGCGGCGGCGGGGGCCCGGGTGTCGGTGCTGGACAACTCGCCCGCGCAGCTCGGTCAGGACCGCATGGTGGCGGAGCGCGAGGGCTTGGAGCTGCGGCTGGTGGAGGGCGACATGCGCGACCTCTCCGCCTTCGAGGACGCGAGCTTCGACCTCATCTTCCACCCGTGCTCCAACTCCTTCGTGGACGCGGTGCGCCCCGTGTGGCGTGAGGCGGCGCGGGTGCTGCGTCCTGGCGGCGTGCTGCTGACCGGCTTCACCAATCCCGTGAACTACCTGTTCGACCTGGCCTTGGAGAAGCAGGGCATCTTCACGCTGAAGTACCGGATGCCCTACTCGGACTTCACCAGCCTGTCCGACGAGGAGCGCCGCCGCTTCACGGACGTGGGTGAGCCGCTCTGTGTCGGGCACTCCCTGGAGGACCAGCTTGGTGGTCAGGCGGATGCGGGGCTCGCCATCGTCGGCCTCTTCGAGGACTCGTTCGGTCCGGAAGATGCCCTGTCGCAGTACTACAACGGCTTCATCGCCACCCGCGCGATGAAGCTCCCGGTGCGGTAGGGCGTGGGGCAGGGAAGCAGGCGCGAAGAGGCGTCCGCTCGGGCGGATTTAACCTTTCGCGCCGCGCGGGGTTTTTCAGGGCAAGAGGCGACGGGAAGGCCGGCTCCCGAAGCCTCAGTCACCCTGAGGAGCAAACCACGATGAAGCTCATGACCGCCCTGCGTTCCGTTGCTGTCGCCTCACTGTTCATCGCCGCGCCCGTGCTGGCCCAGACGGCAGCGCCCGAGTCCACCCATCCGCCTGCCGCGGACGGCAAGGGGTGCGGCGGCCACCACCGGCACAAGGGCAAGAAGCACGGAAACAAGATGGCCCGCCTGGAGCACCGGATGGACAAGGCCGTGGCCGAAGGCAGGCTCTCCCAGGCCCAGGCCGATCAGTTCAAGGCCGAGGGCCGCCAACTGCGTGAGGAGATGAAGGCCCAGCGTGAAGCCTCGGGCGGCAAGCTCTCCGATGCGCAGAAGGACGAGATGCGGTCGAAGATGCGCGCCTTCCGCGAGAAGATGAAGTCGGCCATGCAGGCGAACGCGCCGCAGAAGACGTAGTCCCGTGCCGCACGCGAGGGGAGGGGGGCGGCGGAAAAGTGCCGCAAGCCCTCCGGCGGTGGCGGGCACCGTGCTGGCGCACGCGGCGTGACGCCTCGTGGGCGCCTGGCGCAGAATGGGTGGCCCTGCCTTCTCGGACGAGGTCCTCATGCGCGTGTTCCCCTTGTTGGCCGTCGCCGTTCTCTTCTTCGGTTGCGGCGCGCGCTCGGGCCGCGTGAAGCCCGAGGGCCCGGAGTCCACGGTCGCCGTTCCGGATGACGCGGAGCTGCGCCGGGTGCAGACGCGGGCGAAGTACCTCTTTGATGCGGAGCGCGCCGCCATCTTCGCCACGGACCGGCTCCTCATCCAGGACGCGCTGGACCGCTCGCGCATGGAGTGGTTCTTCACGCTGCCTCGCGAAGATGGGTGGTACTCCCTCTTCGGCACCTTGGACGACGCGGGGACCTTCACCCCGGCCTATGCCTTCAAGGCTCCGCGTGACGATGCGGAGCAGATGGCTTCGTTGCCACTCAACGAACTGCCCGGAGACTTCAGCCCCGTCGCCCGAGCGGTGAAGACGTCGATGCTGGCCACGGTGGAGGCCTTCGAGCGGGGGTCCATCAATCCGGTGGTCTTCGTGGAGGAGGATGGGGACCTCACCGTCTATGTCCTCCAGGGGACTCGCGACCCCATGCGCTTCTATCTCGGCGGGGACATCCGCTTCCGCTACAGCCCCGACGGGCGCACGCAGCGAGAGGCGGTGCGGCTGCACCAGAGCGTCTTCGCCATCAGTCTGGAGCCGGGGCCGGAGGGCGAGCTGTACCAGGGCTCGGCCCACTCCCACGTCCTCTTCGGGGGGCCGTTGGAGACGGAGCTGGCGACGCTGATGCTCTACCCGGAGCTGGGCGCGCTCACGGTCATCCACGCCGCGTCCCGCATCGCCTACTTCTTGACCCCGGACGGAGCCATCCGGGTGCTGAGCGAAGTGCCGGAGCGGCAGCGGACGTTGAGGCCGGATGGGACGTTCGGCCCGCTCGACATGGAGGAGGAAGCCGCGCCTCCGCCTCCCTCGGGACAGGTTGACTTGTAGCCGGGCTCAGATGCCCAGGCGTTCGGCCCAGGCGAAGTAGGCCGCGCGCGGGTCCACGAAGGGGTCGCGGAACAGGGCCTGCACCTCCGCCTTGGCCACCTGGCCACTGTCGAAGGCCTGGTACAGCCGGTCTCCGAGCAGATAGCCCAGGGCGTGGCTGACGCCGTGGAACAGGCGGTCCTTGCGCAGGGGGAGGAGCTTCACGGCTTCTTCCGGCGCTTCCGCCTCCGTGGCCTTGTGGGCCAGCACGAAGGCGGCGATCTGCCGCTCCACGCCGCGGCTCTCGCCGAAGCGCTTGGCCCACTCGGCCACGCCCAGGCAGGTGCGCCGGGGGTTCACCAGCTTCGAGCCGAAGAAGCCCAGCGCCTCTTCCAGGCAGCGCGCGTAGAAGGCCTCCGAGGCGCCGCGCGGCGCGTCCATGGCGTCACCCACGGCGCAGTGCCGGACGAAGTGCGCCGCTTCCTCCGCCGCGTGGTTCAGCGACAGTGACGCCAGGTAGGCCACCCGCGCGCGGGGGATGTAGCTGCTCTCGCGGGAGAGGATGTGGCGGCGAAGCTGGGTCAGCTCGGCCTGGGTGAAGCGCCCGCGCCGCTGGATTCGCGCCAGGACGTCGCCGTCCGCGGCGGTGGCCACGTCCACCGTGTCCAGGGAACGGCCCACGGGCACGCCGGCGAGCCGGCCGATCAGCGCGGACATTTCACGGAAGCGCTCGGCGGCGCCGCGATCCAACAGCGGGGCGTCTCCGGCCTCCGCCTCCAGGTAGTCCAGGAAGCTCTGCTGGCACACCACGGGGGAGGCGTTCATCAGGCAGAGGGTACCGTCGGCCAGCTCCACGGCCTCCGCGGCGCCAACGCGGCCTTCGCGCGCCAGCCGCCACCAGACGCCTTCCGCGTTCTGGTACACGACCAGCCCCTTGCGCGTCTCCGTGCCGAGCGCGCGCTCCACCTGCGCGGGCAGGTGGCAGGGCGCCACGTGGTACTGGCCCACCAGCACCATGACCAGTGGCCGGTCCGGCGCGCGGGCGGCGCGGGCGATGCGTTCGGCGGCGTAGGCGTCGCGAAGCTCCAACGAGCGCTCACCCTGCGCCCGGCGGTCGATGCCCACCACTTCCAGCTTCTGCTTGCGCGCGAAGGAGAGCAGGGTGCGCGTATTGGACCAAACCCCCGAGCCGTGTCCCAGCTTCGCCAGCAGGGAGCGCTCGGTGATGCGGCCGGCGCGCCAGGCGTCCACGGTGGCCTGGTGACGGCCCTCCACGCACTCCAGCGCCATGATGACGCGGCGGCCCGAGGCCTGCGCCCGCTCCACCAGTGCGAGGTAAGTCTCCTGCGCGAGCGGGAGCGTGTGGTAGTCGCCGACGTAGACGACGTCCGCCGCCTGTACCTGCTGGTACACGGCGGGCAGCGTCGTGACGCTCCGGTAACCCGAGGTGCGCCGCCGGAAGCGGGCCTCGTAGGTTCGGAAGGATGCCGTCTGTCCGTCAACCACTCGGGCAATCTGCGCGCGCTGGCGTCGGAACAGGGCGAGGTGCAAGGCGAGCGAAGCGCGCATGGAGTGCCGCAATCCCTCGCACGCCGCCGCAGGCCCGGCAAAAAAACGGCGCGTCCGTGTGTCGGGAGCGTTCCTTGACTGGGGCGGAAGGCCAATGGACCATGGCTCTCAGCCTTGAAGACCGCACACGCTCGCGCGACCCTCCTCAGCCTGGTCCTCGTCATGGCGGTGCCCGGCCGTGCCGAGGAGCCGGGGCTCTTGCATTCCCCACCGGAACGCGCCGAGCCGCGCGTCGCGCTGCAACTCGACGGCACGCTGGTGGAAGGCCGCCGCGTCCTCGAGCTGTACGTGCGCTACCGAGGCCCGGGCGAGCCTTATGCCCGCCGCCCCATGGAGCGGGAGTACGGCGACCTGTACCGGGCCTTGATTCCCGCGGAGCACGTCGTCCCGCCCGGCATCGAGTACTACGTCGAGGGCCTCACCGCGGATGGCCAGCGCGTGCCGCTCTTCCAGTCCGCCTCGCGCCCCGCACGCGTGCTCGTGGGCGGCGAGACGCCGGCCAGTGCGTCCATCGTCCGGCCCACGCCGCCGCCCGAGCGCCGGCCCCCGCCAAGCCGGACGCCACCGCGCGCCGCTCCGCCCGAGCCTGCGCCGCCTCCCGAGCGCACGCCTCCGCCCGAGCGCTCCCGCGCGCAGGCATCCGCGCCGCGAAAGGATGCGCCCCCGGCGACGCGGCAGGACGACTCCATGGCCGCGCTCACGGCGGACCTGCCCGCGGATGCGCCTACGGAGGCTTCGTCGTCGGCACGGCCGTCCCGGGCCTCCGCGGCGGCAGGCAGCGCGCCCGCGCCGCGTGAGCCGGCAGCCCCACGGTCCGAGCTGGAGGAGGACCTGGCCCTCTACAGCGCCGAGGACACGCTGGCCCTGGCCACGCGCCACGAGGCGGCGGTGCGGACGGTGCCCGCCATTGGCGCCTCGTTCAGTCAGCAGCAGTTGCGTTCCCTGGGCGCGCGCACCGTGGCGGACGTCCTGGACGTGGTGCCCGGCCTGTCGGTCAGCAGGGATGTGCAGGGCTTCCACCGCACCGCCATTCGTGGCCTGCGCAATGACGCGGAGGTGCTCTTCCTTCTCAACGGCCACCGCCTCAACAGCTTCTTCGACGGCAAGGCGCTGATGAACCTGCCGGTGGAGAACCTGGAGCGGGTGGAGGTCATCCGCGGCCCTGGCTCCGCTCTCTATGGCGCCGGTGCTTTCCTGGGCGTGGTCAACATCGTCACGGACACGTCGGACGGCGTTCGCACCGCCGTGTCCGTCGGCGGCTACCCGGGACAAGACGACCGGCTCGCCGTCACGGGGAACGGACACATCTCCGCGGGGCACACCGCTGGGAATCTGCGCGTCTTCGCGGACATCGACGTGTGGAGCCAGGCTGGTGACTCCACCGTCATCGAGAACGACGGCCTGGACGACGAGTCGCGCTCGCAGGGGCTCCGCGACGTGACGGACCCCGCGGGGCGCACCCGAGACGAGCGCTTCCTCTTCAACGCGGGCGCGGGCGTCACCTACGCCATGGGCGACGCGGGCCGCCTGGGGGCCTCCGCGCGCTTCCTCACCGAGCGCCGCAGCGCCCTGGTGGGCCTCTTCGACACGGTGGGCGAGGACTCCAAGCTGGGCTGGAACGTCTTCCTCGCGGACCTGACCTGGGAGCGCTCCTTTGGACCCGACGTGACGCTCCGCGCGCGGGCCGCGTATGACCAGCAGTCCACCGACCGCTTCTTCCAGATCACCCCTCACGACTTCAGCGCCGGCACGGGCGCGAACCGCCTGTTCGAAGAGGGCATGCAGGAGCAGACGCGCGTCTCCGTGCGCTCGCTCACCGGCTCCGTGGACGCGGACGTGGCCCTGGGCGCCTACAACCGCCTCTCCCTGGGCGCGGTGGTGGAGCAGCAGTCGCTGGGCGAATACGACTACGTGACGAACTACACCCTGGACGCCCAGGTGCGTCCGGACGGCCTGACGCGGCCGGAGGGCCTGGTGGACCTGACGAGCGGCGCCGCGTCCCGCCGCCTCAATGTGGGCCTGTTCGCGCAGGACCAGTGGACCGTCGTCAACGCGCTCACGCTCACGTTCGGCGTGCGCATGGACGCCACCCAGTTGCCCACGGTGGACGCGTCCGGCGCCATCAACGGCACCCGCTTCGTGCCCACCCTCAATCCGCGCGTGGGGCTGGTGTTCGCGGCCACCGACGCGCTGGTGCTCAAGGCCCTCTACGGGCGTGCCTTCCGCGCGCCCACGCTGCAGGAGTTGGTCGAGCGCATTCCGGACACGGAGTACAACCAGGGCCGCTTCGAGGGGAACCCGCGCCTCCAGCCCGCCACGGTGGACACCTTCGAGCTGGGCGCGGACCTCATCCAGTCGGCGGGGGACGCGCGCGTGCGGCTGCGTGCCAACGCGTACGTGGCCCTCTTCGGTTCGCCCATCGTCCCCGTGGACACGTCGGGCAACATCGTCCCGCTGCGCAACCGTGAGCTGGGCGTGCGCGTGTACGGCGTGGAGGGCGAGGCCCGGCTGGAGGCCTCCAAGCGCGCGTATGCGTGGCTCAACGCCAGCATCTCCCGCGCGGAGGACCTGGAGCTGCCCGCCCAGTCCCGCCTGCTCACCGACACGCCGCAGGCGCGCTTCAACGCCGGCGTGACGATGCCCATCGGCGCCTATGTGAATTTCGACGTGGTGGTGCGCACGGGCGCGGAGCGGCGCAACAACAGCCGCTCCGTGCTGGAGCTCATCCGCCGCTACAAGATTCCGTCCTACAGCCTCATCACCGCACAGCTCCGCACCGAGCCCATCCTGGAGCACTTCGAGGTGGCCCTGGTGGCGCACAACCTGTTCGACAACGACCTTCGCGACGACGTGCCCCGTCCGGACCGTGTCCCCGGGCTGCTCCCGCGCGAGGGCATGTCCGGATTCCTCACCGTGAGGGCCCACTACTGATGCCGCGCTCCCGCTCCCTGTTCGCCGCGCTCACCTTCGGGCTGGGCGCCTTCCACGGCGGCTGCATCGCCTACAACGATTCGTGCCAGCCCCTGGTGGAGGACCCCGACGCCGTCGTGGGCTACCTGGCCGACGATGTGCTCCTCGACAAGGTCTACACGCGGCACGACAACAATGCGCTGGGCCAGCTCGTCGCGGATGCCCTCCTGCACGCGGAGGATGACTCCACCCGCCCTGCGGTGCTGGGCGTCGTCAACGGCGGCTCGCTGCGCCAGGAAGGTCTGTGCGTCACGCGGACCGAGCTGCGCCAGGGCCCGCTCACGGATGGCGTGCTCCACGAGCTCATCCTCTTCGAGAACCTCGTCGTGACGGTGGACCTTACGGAGAAGGAGCTCGTGGACATGCTGGAGCTGTCCGTGGGCGCGCTGTACCTGGAAGGGCAGAGCATCGCGTCGCCCTCTGGCGCCTTCCTTCACGTGTCCGAGGGCAGCTCGCTGCGCGTGGACTGCGGCCAGCCGAAAGGCTCGCGCGTGCGCGAACTGACGGTGGGTGGGGTGCCCGTGACGCTGCCCGCGCGCGAAGACGCGTCCATCCGCTACCGCGTGGCCATGAACGCGTACATCCTGGAGGGAGGAGACGGCTATGGCACGGCGCTGGGCAACGCGGGACAGAACCCGGACCGCAACCCGGTGCAGGCTCGGAAGCTGGGCGGTACGGAAGCCAACCTCGCTTCGGCGTACATGAAGGCCAAGCACCCAACGCCCGTGCAGGCGCTGCGCGAGGAGTCGCGAGTCGTCTTCCAGAACTGCGCCCTGCCCGCGAGGCCCGCGGGCAGGTGAGGGTGGGGGACCGGGCGTGAAGCCGGCCCTCCGGAACTACTTGGGCTCTTCGGAGGGCGCCACCGCCACGGCCGTCACCGGC
>NZ_SRLV01000129.1:0-17245 GCF_006518205.1 Myxococcus sp. CA005
ATTCCCGCCTCCGCCACCACCCGCGTTGTGGCAGTTGCCACCGCCACCCTCACCCGCCACGGAGCCACGCCCCGAGGCCGTGCCGAAGTGGCCCATCCGCAGGCCCTCCCCTTTGTAGGCCCCCCCTGCCTCGGGAGGGATGTCCAGGTCGGAGCAGCCAAGGAGGTCCGCGTGATTGACGAAGAGCCCGCCCCGGAAGCCCATTCCTTCCGCGCTGATGAGGCCCTGGTTCGTCACGCTCCCCGTGGCGAGGAAGGCCAGGATGCCGCCGCTGCGCCCATCCCATGGATGGGCTACGACCGAGGCACCCGCGGACACGAGGACGTCCGTGTACTCGGGCACGGTGACCACCTGCGCGCCCGGCGCGGTGTAGGCATGCACCAGGGGCTCGGAGAAGCGCAGCCCGGGCGGCGACTCCGATACCGCCTTCACGCGCGCCAGCTCCCAGTGGCCCATCTTCCGAAGCGCCAGGGTGCCGCCATCGCTGGAGACCACGGCCTCCTCCGCCCCGCCGCTCTGGTGGAGGAGCACCAGCGTGCCCGCGGTGAAGCCCGAAACGCGCTGCACCGGAACGTCGTGGGCTCCGACCACCACGAGGTCCGTCAGCGGCGTGGCGGCGTTGAGGACGCGCCCCACCGTCGTGACGGACAGCGCGCCATCACGGCCCGAGCCCAGGCCGAAGGAATCCAGCTCCGCCAGCGCGGGGGACGCAGGGAGCAACACTAGCAGGCAGGACAGGACGAAGCGCATGCCCCCTCATGCTGCCTCAGAAGCCGGGTCTACCGCGAGTGCAGGCCCCCTGAAGACTCACTCGCCCGAGGGGTTCATCAGCGCCCGGGCGTTGCGCGGTGCGAAGAAGGGCTGGCGCGCGAGCCTCGGCAGGGCGCGCTTGTCCACGCACCAGAGCTGGAGCGCATCCTCCCACTCGCCCAGCTCGACCACCGCGCGCACGTCCGGCGCATCGCGGTAGAGGCTGTTGAGGTTGTGCACCAACGCGGACAGGTCCTCCACCTCCCAGCGCTCTGTCACGTCACCCCCCATGACGTGGAGCTCCAGCACGGGGCGCTCGCGCACGTCCACCACCTTGAAGCGGCGGGCCGCGCCGCCCATGGCGGTGGTGAGCGGCCCCACCAGCTCGTCGGCGCGCACGCCGTACCCCACGGACAAGCCGCCTTCGAGCAGGCCCGCGTCACACAGGCGCAGCATGGACACATGGGGAGGCTCGCCACGCGGCAGCAGCGCCGCGGCGGCAGCGCGGTCCTTGAGGAGCCGCTCCCGGGTGAGCACGTCGAGCAATGGGGCCATCTCGGCCCACAGCCTATCGCTCCTCGCCGCTCCAGTAGTCCACCTCCGCGGAGAGGGGCAGCGTGGTGAACAGGGTCCGAGCGGCCTTGTCGCCCCCGGGAGCACTGCCCGCGGAGATGACCACCTTCCCTGAGTCCGGGTACACCATGACGTCCGGCTCCACCATGGTGGAGAAGGCCAGGTAGCGCAGCGCCTCGGCCCCGTCGTTGAGGAGCTGGTGCGCGCCCCCGGGCCCCACCGGCAGCGCCACATAGTCGCCCGCCGTGACGGCGAGGGTGTCGTCCCCCAGCCGCAGCCGGCCCGTGCCCGCGAGGATGAAATAGGCCTCTTCGTTGGCCAGGTGGTAGTGCCGCGGCCACGCGTGTTTACCGGGTGGCAGCTCCATCAAGCTGCACCCCAGCTTGCGGCCCTTGGCGGCGGAGCCCAGTTGCTTGCGGCGGTACTCCACCCGGGGACCTTGCGTGACTTCGGTCCAGGGAAGCTCGGGCTCGTGGACGACGTGAGGATGCGAGGACATGGACAGGTGCTCCTGTTCAGGGTCGCGTCGCGAGCAGCGCGAAGACGCGGTGGGGAATGTCGAGCGAGTCCGCCGGAAAGCTCCCGGCGAGCAGGTCCGCGAGCGCGGCATCGAAGCCACTCACCGCGCTCGCAGGCATGGACGCGCCCACCTTCGCGCTGGCGCGGATGCGCCCCCGCCACGCGCGGGGGCTGTACGACACGGACACGTCGAAGGAGAACGAGGTGAGCTGGGTGAAGCCTGCCTCGGCGGCGTCTCGGAACCACGGAGGATAGACACCGGAAGACTGGCTCAAGGATACGAAGGGCGCGGGAGCGCCCGGGTTGAAGCGCTCGATGAGCCGCTCGGTGGCCTCCACCACGTTGCCGGGCAGGGGCAGCCAGTCGAAGTGGGCGATGACCAGACGGCCCCCGGGAACGAGCAACCGCGCGGCCTCACGCGCTGCGGCGGGCCGGTCGAACCAGTGCCAGCACTGCCCCGCGACCACCAGCTCGAACGCCTGTGACGGCAGGCCCGTGTTCTCCGCGGGTGCCTGTCGGAAGTCGATGCCCAGCCCCATTCCAGAGGCGAGCCCACGGGCGGCATCCAGCATGTCCGCGGACACATCCAGCCCCGTCACCACGGCGCCGCGCTGGGCCAACCCTCGGGCCACCGTGCCCGTGCCCGTCCCCAGGTCGACGGCGCGGAGGCCCGAACGAAGGAGGCCCTCCCTGTCGAGCCGTTCGAAGAAGGCCTCCGGAAAGCCCGCCCGGTGCCTCACGTAGTCCGACGACGTGCGTCCGAAGTCCACCTGCATGACAGGCTCCTCTCCTCGCGGGCACACGCGGGCCCCGCCGACCTGGGGACGTATCGACACGTCATCCAGTCGAGTCGACAATGGCCTTCGCGGAGGTGCGCGAGACATGAGTAGGCCCAAGGGCGGACGCTCTCAATCTCGATTCGACCATCGACCTGAGGAGGAGCTCGTGACCGCGGCACAGGCCGCCGCGCTCCTGGGCGTGAAGCGAGCCACGCTCTACACCTACGTGAGCCGAGGCCTCGTGCGCTGCGTGCCGGAGCGAGGCACCAAGGAGAACCGCTATGTGCGCTCCGACCTGGAGCGCCTGAAAGCGCGGCACGACGCGAGAGCGGGACACGCGGCCGTCGCCTCGGGCGCCTTGCGCTGGGGCGAGCCCGTCATCGACTCGTCGGTGTCCCGCGTGGGCGCGGAGGGGCTCGCATACCGAGGCCATTCGGCGGTGACGCTCGCGGTGGAGGGACGCGCGTTCGAGGACGTGGCCGAGCTGTTGTGGACAGGCACGCTGCCCGAAGAAGCGTCACGGTGGCCCTCACCCGAGCCGGCGTTTCCACCGTCCGAGCTGGCGAAGCTGTTGCCCCGTGGAACACCTCCCGTTGCCGCGCTGTCTGCGTTGGTGCCGCTCCTAGGCGCAAGGGACTCGGCGCGCTTTGCCTCTCCTCCCGAGCAGGAGCGGGCCCGCGCCCGGAGGCTGCTGCGCCACCTGTCCGCCTGGGTCTGCGTGGCGAACGCGCCGGGGCGAGTGACGCATGCCTTGAACGAGCCCACGGTGGCGCAATCCCTGGCGCGCGCTTGGAACACCCGCGTGAAGCGCGCACCTGAGCTGCTCAACCGCGCGCTGGTGCTGTGCGCGGACCATGAGCTGAACGTGTCCACGTTCACCGCGCGCGTGGCGGCCTCCTCCAGCGCGGACCTGTACGCCTGCTTGAGCGCCGCGCTGGCCGCGCTCTCCGGTCCCAAGCACGGAGGGGCCTGCGACCGCGTGGAGGCGTTGCTCGTGGAAGTGGGCCGGCCGGAGCGCGCGGCGGAGGTCATCCGGGAGCGGCTGCGGCGAGGCGAAGCGGTCCCCGGCTTCGGTCATCAGCTCTATCCAGACGGAGACCCACGGACACCACCGCTGGTGGAAGCCGCGCGGAGCGTCAGGCCCGAGACGCCCAATGTCCGTATCGCCAGCGCCGTGCTGGAAGCCATGCGCGCGGCGGGACATCCGCCCCCGTCCGTGGACTTCGGGCTGGTGATGCTCACCGGAGCGCTGGGGCTTCCTTCAGGCGCGGGCGCCACGCTGTTCGCCGTCGGGCGTGCCGCGGGCTGGGTGGCCCATGTGCTGGAGCAGCGGGAACAGGGCCACCTGCTGCGCCCTCGGGCACGCTACGTGGAGCCGGCACACCCCGCCGGTGGCAGGGCGCCATGAACACGCTCCGCGCATCCGGACGCCTCACGCACGTCACGTGAGCACTCAGCCCACTGTCGCATGCCACGCACCGGTCGAAGTCCGTCGTTGGAGGTCCGCGCTCGCGAGGCGAGACTCCCGCGCCGTGGACACTCGACGCGTATATCCCCGTTTCGCCATCGCCTCCCTGCTCGGCAACGTCGCCTTCCTCGCCTCCTGGGGCGTGGTGCTGATGCGTCCCTCGGGCTGGCAGGTGGTCGGCCCGCTCCTGCTCCTCATGTTCCTCGTCCTGCGGGTGGGCGGCATGTGGCTCTTCGCCTCGCGCCACCCGGAGGAGGAACGCCCACGCATGCGGCGCACGGCGACCCTCACCACCGTGCTGGCGCTCATCGCCGTGGGCATCTGGGTCTACACCGTGCTGCAAGGCCCGCGCGGCTTCTGAGCCGCCAGGCCCTGAAACGGCTCGCGGGCGCCGCCTCCAGACTGAACCGTCCGGAAGCACAGCGCCCGCGATGACTGCCGTGTGCTGACCGCTACACGTTGAAGCGGAAGTGCATGCAGTCGCCGTCCTGGACGACGTACTCCTTGCCTTCCACGCGCAGCATGCCCTTCTCCTTCACGGCGGACTCGCTGCCCAGCTTCACCAGGTCCTCCCAGCGCATCACCTCGGCCTTGATGAAGCCGCGCTCGAAGTCGGAGTGGATGACGCCGGCCGCCTGCGGGGCCTTGTAGCCCTGGTGGATGGTCCACGCGCGGCACTCCTGCTCGCCCACGGTGAAGTACGTCCACAGGCCCAGCAGCTTGTAGCCGGCGCGCACCACCTTGTGCAGGCCCGGCTCGGACAGGCCCGCGCTCTCCAGGAAGCCCGGACGCTCCGACTCCGGGAGCTGCTGGATTTCGGACTCCAGCGCGGCGGCGAGCACCACCACCTCGAAGCCCTCCTTCGCGGCCATCTCCCGAACGGCCTTCACGTGGGGATTCGCGTCCTCCTTGCCCAGCTCCGACTCGCCGATGTTCGCCACGTACAGCACGGGCTTGTCGGTGAGCAGGAACAGGTCATGGATGACGGCGCTCTCCTCCTCGGTGAGCTTCTGGGCGCGCACGGTGATGCCGTTGTCCAGACTCGCCTTGATGCGGTCCAGCAACGCCACCTCGGCCTTGGCCTCCTCGCCAGCCTTGCCGCCCACCTTCGTGTTCTTCAAGGAGCGCTCGCGGCGCTTCTCCACCGTCTCCAGGTCCTTGAGGCACAGTTCCGTGTCGACCACGTCCCGGTCCCGCACCGGATTCACCCCGCCCTCGACGTGGGTGACGTTGTCGTCCTCGAAGCAGCGCAGCACGTGGAGCACGGCGTTGACCTGGCGGATGTTGCCCAGGAACTGGTTGCCCAGGCCTTCGCCCTTGGACGCGCCGCGCACCAAGCCGGCGATGTCCACGAACTCCAGCGAGGTGGGCACCTTCTTCAGCGGCTTGATGAGCGCGGACAGCTTGTCCAGGCGGTCATCCGGCACGGGCACCACGCCCACGTTGGGCTCGATGGTGCAGAAGGGATAGTTGGCCGCCTGCGCGCCCGCGGCCGACAGCGCGTTGAACAGGGTGGACTTGCCGACGTTGGGCAGCCCGACGATTCCGATGGATAGACCCATGGTGATTCCCTGGAACACGCGCGCCGGGGGGCGCGCTTCCCCAAGAAGGGGATTAGGCAGTGCGGCGCACGGCGCCGGTGGCGCTGGTGCTGTTCAGCGGCAGGCCCTGGACGAACTGCTCGGCCAGCGCGCGCTGCTTGCTGTCGTCCATGCGCTCGCTGATGAGCTTGCCGGCGACTTCCATGGCCAGGTCGACCGCCATGGAGCGGACCTCGGCGATGGCCTTCGCCTTCTGCTCGTCAATCTCGCGACGCGCGCTCAGCTTGAGCTCCTCGGCCTCCTTGCGGCTCTTGGCCATGAGCTCCTCGCGGAACTTCTCCATCTCCTGCGTGTTGCGGCGCATCATCTCCGCGGCCTCGCGACGGGCCTCGGCGATGGCCGTCTTCTGGTCGGCCAGCAGCTTCTCCGCCTCGGCGCGCTCACGCTTGGCGCTCTCGATGGAGCTGGCGATCTGCTTCTCGCGCTCCTCGACCAGCGAAAGGATGGGGCCCCACGCCTTCCACTTCAGGACGACGGCGGCGATGACGAAGGTAACCAGAGTCCAGAAGATGAGGCCCGGCTGGACCTTCACGAGGTTACTGGCGGCGAGGACGGAGGGCAGGAACATGGCGGGATGTCCAGCGTGAGGGAGGGATGCTGCGAAGACTTCGGTTTCCGCGGCAGGAGCGGCCGGCGCCCGCGGTGGAATTCCCTACGGGCACCGGCGACCGTCCAGCGATGACTCGACCTGCGCTCGCCTTAAGCCTTGGTGGCGAGCAGGATGCAAACGACCAGCGCGAACAGCGTGGCGCCTTCGATAAGGGCCGCCGCGATGATCATCGTGGTGCGGATGTCGCCGCCCGCGGCCGGCTGACGGCCCGTGGCGTCCATGGCGGCGGCGGCCAGCTTACCAATGCCGAGCGCGGCACCGATGATGGAGAGACCGGCACCCAGACCGGCGGCGAGGAAGGCAAGAGCGAGGTTGGTCATGGTGACACTTGTTCTTTCGTAGCGTGGACCCGCTTGTGGGGGGGTCGTGATGTCCCTTGAGGACTACCTCCGGCGGCCTTTCGAACCGCCGGGTCTTCGACCGGGGCACCGGACTTCAGCGCCCCGCTAACTCGTCAGAACGACCTAGGCGTGGTGCGCCTTGCCCTGGTCGTGGCTGGGGCCCGCTTCCGGGTGGTCGTGGCCGTGGTCGTCATGGTGGTGACCCATGGCCACGCTCATGCCGATGAACAGCGCCGACAACATCGCGAAGACGTACGCCTGCACGAAGGCAACGAACAGCTCGAGCAGGAAGATGGCGAAGGCGAAGGGCACACTCACCGCCGCCACCGCAGGGTGGCCGAGGAGGAAGATGAGGCCCAGGAGGAAGAAGTAGACGATGTGGCCCGCCAGCATGTTGGCGAACAGACGCATCGTGAGGGCGAAGGGCTTGGTGAACAGACCCAGCACCTCCACCGGAACCATGATGGGCCACAACCAGGGGGCCACGCCACCCGTCAGGTGCTTCAGGTAGCCGCCCAGACCCGCCGCGCGAATACCCGCCACCTGGGTGATGACGAAGGTGCACAGCGCCAGCGCCATGGTCACGGCCAGGTTGCCGGTGGCGGTCGCCATCCAGGGAACCATGCCCAGCATGTTCATGAAGAGGATGAAGAAGAACACGGTGAGCAGGAAGGGCACGTAGCGGGGGCCCTCCTCCTTGCCGATGTTCTTGATGGCCAGCTCGTCACGAACGAACAGCACCAGCATCTCGAGGATGTTGGCGCCCGCGCCGCGCGGCACCAGCTTCGTCTTGTCGCGGTTGCCCCAGATGAACAGGGTGGCCATCAGCAGCAGAGCGGCCAGCCACATCATCACGGTGTGCTTCGTGATGGACAGGTCCAGGCAGCCGTCCATCAAGCCCGGAATCTCCTCACCGTGCTCCGTCATCCGGGGCGCGCACGCGCCGGCCTTCAGCGGGACGTGCCACTGCGGGAAGTCAAACGCGTGGATGGGGCTGCTAAGCGGGACCTCGATCTCCAGGTAGGGTGAGTCCACGACGTGGTGGAGGATGTACCCCGGCACGTCGTCTTCAGACCCCGCGGCCCACGCCGTGGCAGCAAACAGACTGGCGAACAGCACCATTGCCTTGCGCATCACTCGTCTCCGCCCGCCGATTCCTTCGACGCGGCCATCACGTAGCTCACTTCAATCCACTGCAGCGCGAAGTAGACGCCGAAGAAGCCGGCGATGAACGGCACCGCCGCCATTCCCCGCGACACCACGCCCAACAGCCCCGCCAACACGCCCACGGCCCGAAGGCCAAAGATGATTCCGACCACCTTCAGCGCGGCATTGAGGTCCTGCCGCACCGCCCGCCGTTTCAGCACCAGCGCCACCGCGCCCGTCACCGCCGCCAGCCCCAGGCCCACCACCGCCACGCCACCCGCCAGCGCCGCATGACTCTTGAACGAGTCCGTCCCGCTACCGCCGCCCCGCGCCGTCACTTCCGCATCCCCAGCCGGGCCATCTCATGGAGGAACCCATAGAAGCCCACGCAGATACCCACCAGGCTCAGCACCACCAGCAACCAGGGGCCCGTCCCCAACCACCCATCCAGCCAGTAGCCGCCCAGCACGCCCACCACCGCTCCACCCACCAGCTTCCACACCGCCGCGATGTAGGGTTGCGCCGCCCTCATCTGCCGGGCCGTCTCCCCCAGCTCGCTGCCGTCCGAACCGCCCGGTTTCCGGGGCTCCTTCACTTCCATTCGGACGCCTCCCCAAACCCCGGGAAAACCTCGCTTTTCCAACCCCGTCGCCCCAACCCCTCTACGCGGGGCGCCGCTTAACACCGAACACGCGGCACACGCAACCGGTACCATGGGCAGCGGCCCCCCGGCCCCCAGTGGCGATTGCCGCTTCGGCAAGCTCAGCTACCGCCGATCTGCCCCGCATGGAATCGAGGGCCCCTCCCGTGGGCTCGCCAGGGTCCGGGCCCCCTCTGGGTGAGGCGCTGGGGTCCGGCGGCCAGAGCAGGCGCATGGGGATGGGCGCGCCTGCCCCAACGTCCGGGTGGCCAGCCTCCGAACGCCCGCCGGCCCGCTCCTCGGCACCCGGGCGCCTGCGTCGCCAGCTTGCACCCGATACGCGTCAACCCACCGCGACACCTCTGGAGGACTCCATGCCGAAGCCGCTCGTGCTCACGTCCCCCCGCTTCAAGGACGGCGACCTCATTCCCATTGCCTACACCGGCGAGGGCGAGGACATCTCACCGCCGCTTCAATGGACGGACATGCCTGCCGGGACGAAGAGCCTGGCCCTCATCGTGGAGGATCCGGACGCGCCAGACCCGCGCAATCCCCAGATGACCTTCTCCCACTGGGTTGTCTACAACATCCCACCTTCGGCGCAGGGCCTACCGGAAGGCGCCACGCCGGACGTCCTCCCGGAGGGCGCCCGCCAAGGCCAGAACGACTTCCACCGCCAGAACTACGGGGGCCCCATGCCGCCCGTGGGCATGCACCGGTACTACTTCCGCCTGTTCGCCCTGGACACGGTGCTGCCGGACCTGGGCCGCGTCTCGCGCACACAGCTCCGGAAGGCCATGGAAGGCCACATCGTGGGACAGGCGGAGCTCATCGGCCTGTACACCAAGGTCCACCACCGCGGCGCGGAGTCCCCCGGGGCCACTCCCGCCTGATTCGGCGCGGGCGACAGCACCCCTGAGGACACGGGCTCGGCTGCCCTGCGCGGCCGGGCCCGTTCTAAGTACAAGCCGCAGGGCTGGCACCGGGATGTAGGCTGGTGGGCGAAGCGGCGGGTCAGCAATTTCGCACGGACTGGCAGCGGTGGAAGAGTCAGGCCTGCCGTGAAAACCGCCGCCGAAATCGGGGCAGCCTACGGCCCCTTCGATGCGATGTCCGTGGGTGTCTGCGTCGTCCGTGACGGCCGCTTCGTCTATGTGAACGAAGCGCTGGTGACGATGTCGGGCTACCCGCGCGAGGGCGTGCTGGGTGAGCCCGCCACGCTCCTCGTCTCGGCGGAAAGCGCGGCGGAGCTGGCGTCCCGCCATGCCCGACGCAAGCGCGGCGAGCCCGTCCCCACCACGTACGAAACGATGCTGCGCACCACCGAAGGGGAGCGGCGGGTGGAGCTGACCGTCATCCCCAGCGGCACGGAGTGGGTGGTGCTGGTGCGCGACGTGTCGGCGAGGGCCCGGCGCCGCAGCGTGCTCCAGCGGTTGGCCGAGCTGGGCGCGAACCTGCCCTCCCTGCGCACCGAGGGCGAGGTGCTGCGCAGGATGTTCTCCAGCGTGGAGGAGCTGGGACTTGGCTGCGCGTGGCTTTCGCCAGACCGGCTGGGCGTCCGGCTGGGACAGACGTTCGTGCCGCCCGGCATGGTGCCCACGGAAGCCGCGGCACTGAGTGGCCGCTGGGTACGGGATGTGGTGGGCCAGTGGCCTCCCCTGCTGAAGCGCGCCTGGCGCGACGGCGCGGCCTATACAGACGAGTTGCCCCAGGAGGCCGAGCGCTTCCTCCGAGGCGCCCGGGGCGTGCTGGTTCGCCAGGGCATCCAGCGCGCCGGACAGACGCGTGCCATCGCGGTGCGCATCGACGTGGAGGCACAGCCCCGGGCCATGCTCGCGCTGGTGGCGGACTGGCTGCGCGAGGAGGAGCTTCCACCCGTGCGGCTCTTCGGCGCGCAGGTGTCCGCGGCGCTGGACGCGGCGCTCACCATCTCCCGCCTGTCCGCGCAAAACACGGCGCTGGCGGCGCTCAACCGCCTGGCCTCGGTGACAGCCTCCGCGCCGCACCCACAGGCGCTGTTCGCTCCGGGGACCGACGAAATCGCCGGGCTCCTGGGTTGCGACGCGGTGGCGGTGCTCCTGCCAGCGGACGACGGCGAAGTGGAGCTCGCGTACTCGAGCGGCCTGGACACCGAAGGCTCGGAGGACTTCACGCGGCGCTGGCGAGCCGGAAACCTGTGCCTCCAGGCGCAACGAGAAGGCATCCCGCTGGAGCGCGAGGTGGAGTCCTGTCCGGACGAACTAAGCGAGGAACTGCGCCGGCAGGGCTTCCGCACCGTGGTGGTCGTCCCCCTGCGGGTGCGCTCGCGGGGCGTGGGCACCCTGTCCGCCCTCTTCCGGGAACGGAGGCCCCTGACGCCGCTCGAACGGGAGACGTTGCAGGCCATGGGCAGCCACTTCGCGGCGGCCATCGAATCCCACCGGCTGCTGCATGAGCTTCGTGGCCGCGCCGAGGACCTGGCGTTGCTGCACGAGGTGGCCAAGGCGCTGGCGGCCACCCTGGAACTGGACAAGCTCCTGCACATTGGCGCCACCAGCCTGGCGCGCATCGTGGACACGTCGGATGCATACGTGTTCCTGCCGGATGTCTCGGGGGAACGGCTCCAGCTTCGCGCGATGACGGGAGGCTCACCGGAGCTTCAAGGGCCCGCCCTGCCACTCCTCCCGGCCGATGCGTCACTCGCGTCGGTGGCGTTCCACACGCGCGAGGTGGTGATGGTAGAGGACGCCCGCTCCGACCTGCGCGTCAACGAGGAGGTGCGGCGCCTGCCCGGTGCTCGAGCATTCCTGGTGCTCCCCCTGGTGGTCCACGAGCGCCCCATGGGCGTGATGATGGCGGTGGAGACGCGGCGGCCACGGCGCTTCACGGTCGCGGAGGTGGAGCGAGCCAGTGCCATCGCCAACCAACTGGCGCTGGCCCGCGAGGGCGCGCGGCTGGTGGAGGACCTTCAAGCCAGCTACGTGGAGCTGGCCCGGACCCAGGCCCAGTTGGTGCGCCGCGAACGGCTGGCCGCGCTGGGCGAGCTGTCCGCCGTGGTCGCCCATGAAGTGCGCAATCCACTGGGTGCCATCTTCAACTCAGTCGCGTCCATCCGCCGCATCGTCGGGCCGGACAGCGCGGCGGTGCCGCTGCTGGACATCGTCGGGGAGGAGTCGGACCGGCTCAACCGCATCGTCGCGGACCTGCTCACCTTCGCGCGGCCGCCCGCGCCGCATCCCTATGCCGTGCCGCTGTCGCCCCTGGTGGAGGACGCGGTGCGAGGCGCGCTGGCGGAGGCCCCGGGCCAGGTGCGCGTGGAACTGGACCTGGCGGACGATGTCCCCTCGGTGACCGTGGACGAGCGGATGATGCGCCAGGCCTTCCTCAACCTCGCCATCAACGCCGTGCAGGCCATGCCTCAGGGCGGCATGCTGCGCGCGAGTGTCCGGCGCGCGACGGGGACTCCCGAGGTCGAAGTGCAGTTCGTGGACAGCGGGCCGGGCATCTCCCCTGACGTACGGGCGCGCATCTTCGAGCCCTTCTTCACCACCAAGGCCAAGGGCACCGGACTGGGGCTGGCGGTGGTGAAGCGCATCATCGAGTCGCACCAGGGCCGGGTCGCGCTGGAATCCCAGCCGGGCCAGGGCACCACCTTCCGGCTCTATCTCCCGCTGGACACCTCCGCCGCGGCGGTAAGCGAAGGCTGGTAACCGCCGTCCTGGGAGTCCTTCTTTGTCTGAGCACCCTCACCGGCCAGGCCCAAGCGCCCACAGCTCCAGACGAGCCTCGGGTGCAGCTGAAGTTCGTGGGAGAGCTGGGCTTCCTGGACGTGCTGGCTCACAGCATCCGCCAGGGCCGTGACGGCACCCTGTTCCGCCACACGGACGACGGCGGGCACGCCGCT
This sequence comes from Myxococcus sp. CA005, assembly GCF_006518205.1. Taxonomy (NCBI): domain Bacteria; kingdom Pseudomonadati; phylum Myxococcota; class Myxococcia; order Myxococcales; family Myxococcaceae; genus Myxococcus; species Myxococcus sp. CA005. Next base: position 12,311 of record NZ_SRLV01000129.1, read on the forward strand.
GGACGTGAGCTACCGCTTCCCGCTCTACCGGGCCAGCTATCTGTATGACCTGCTGTCCGGTCCGGACCGCGAGCTGTCCGTGGGCGTGTCACTCCACCTGAGCAACGCGAACCATGTCTTCACCTCGGCGGACGGGACACTGCGGCGGCGCGAGGCACGTCGGACGACAACGAGGACGAGTCTGGCGACGGCTTCACCAGCAACTGGATTGATACCGCCACCATCCGCCTGGGCTTCAGCTACCGACTACCCTGGGGAAGCTGACGCCCACGGCTGGCTTCAGGCCAGCGTCCAAGCCAGCGCGAGCCCCAGGGCACACGCACCCGCGCAGAGCCCCGCGACGAGCCAGGGACGACCGCCGCGAAGCCATGTGCCGAAGTCCTCCTCGGGCTCTGGCACGGGCAGCGCTTCATCCCCCGTGATGGCGCGCACCAACTCCAGACGACGGGCCTCCACCGCCGCAGCATCCACCGCTTGGGAGATGTCCACGCCGAAGCCCACCTGCGTCTCACGGGTAGCTCGGCGCAACTGCGCGGCCTGGGGCGACAAGGACTGGAGCGCCCTGGCGGGATTCACCTCCGTCACGGTGACATCCTCGGACGCCGTGGCACGGGCGCCCTGGCTTCGGCTGGCCTCCGCCCGTTCGAGCGCGACCATCAGCTTCGCCGCATCGACGGCTTCTGTGGCCGCCGCGTCTCCGCCCAGGCTCGCTCCGGAGTTCGCGGCCCCAGAGCCCACGTCGGACTTCGACGCCACGCCAGCGTCCGCCGCCATCCGGGCACGTTCGGGCTGAACGACCGTGGTCTCCTCGTCCGCATCGAGTGGCACGCTCGCGACCGGGCCTCGCGATGGATGGACGACGGTGGCCTCCTCCTCCACACCGAGGTGTGCCCGTTCGCCGCCGGGGAGGCCCCGGCGCGCTCGCGAGGCCCCGCCCTCCACCACGGTCGCCTCGTCCTCCGTCCCGTACAGCGCGGTGACGCGAGGTGCATTCACAGCACGAGGCACCTCCGGCGCCCTTCCAGGAATCCCTCGCACCGTGACTTCAAGCTCATCCGCGGCGTGCGCGGCCTTCGCTGGCGTGCCTCGCACGGAGGCATCCGGCGCGGCTGGGACATTCGCATCAGGCGGGTGGGCGGACGACGGTGCCTTCGAGGTCTCAGCGTCGCCACGCTCGGCCGGGACGTAGTCCTCGGGCGCGTCGATGCCTTCGTGCTCGAACGCGAGCGCGGTAGGCGGAGCGAGCACGGTGGCCAACGCGGGCTCGGTGAGTGCGCGGGAACGCGGCTCCCGCAGCAGTTCGCGGAGCACGAGCTCCTCCGCCTTCTTCTCGCGGGGGAACGCGGCCGCGATGAGGCGCGCGACATCCGCATCCCCCACGTTGGGCGCCAGCTTCGCCTTCATCCGCGCCAGTTCCGCGCCCATGGCGGCCGCGTCCGGGAAGCGATTGTCAGGCTCCGAGGCCAGCGCGCGCATCAGGAACGCATCCACGCTGGTAGGCACGCCCTGCCGGACACTCCCCGCTGGCTCCCACTGAGGGTAGGCCGCGCGCCGCCACCGCTCCACCGGGTCGCCCCGCTGCGCCAGGGGCTTCCACGCGAACAACTCCCACAGCAGCGCGCCCACCGCGTACACGTCCGCGCGCCGGTCCACGAAGCGCTTTCGCGCCTGCTCCGGTGCCATGTACGTCAGGTTGCCAATCACCACCCGGGGCGCCGTCTGCTGCTCCTTCAGCGTGGACTGCGCCGCGCCGAAGTCGATGATTTTCACCTCGCCCGCGTAGCTGATGCACACGTTCGCGGGAGACAAATCCCGGTGGACCAGGTGCAGCGGATTGCCGAACTCATCCGTCGCGTCGTGCGCGTAGGCCAGGCCCTCACAGAGCCGCTGCCCCAGGTGGAGCATGATGCCCAGCGGCAGCGTCCGCCCGAGCTGCCGCAACCGGTACGTCAGCCGGCTGAGCGTCTTGCCCTGCACGTACTCCATGGACAGGTAGAGCTGCCCTTCCACCTCGCCCATGGCGTACACGCGCGCGATGTTCGGATGGTGCAGCCGCACCACGACGCGGGCTTCATCCCGGAAGCGTCCGGCGAACTGCGGGCTCGCCATGAGCTGCGGGAGGACCTTCTTCACCACACAGGCACGACGAGGCGCCTCCTCACGCGCGAGGAACACCTCTCCCATCCCCCCGGCGCCGATGCGGCGCACGAGGGTATAGGGACCGAAGCGAACGGGCCCCTCGAGGGGCGCGGGCTCAACCGGTCTTGCCAAGCGAACGGAAGGCCTTTCTCGCCGCCGCGAGGACGTGCGCGACTTCCGGCTCGCCAATGGCCAGCGACACGAACGCCGCCTCGAACTGGCTGGGCGGCAGGTAGACGCTTTCGTTCAGCATGGCGTGGAAGAACTTCCCGAAGCGCGCCGTGTCCGCCTTCTTCGCGCTGGTGTAGTCGTAGACGGGCTCACCGGTGAAGAACACCGTGAGCATGCTGCCCACGCGGTTGACGGTGACGGGCACGTCCGCGGCCTTCGCCTCGGCGAGCAGGCCGACCTCCAACATGCGGCTGACCTCCTCCAGCCGCGCGTAGGTGCCGGGGGCCGCCAGGGCCTTGAGGCACGCAAGGCCCGCCGCCACCGCCACCGGGTTCCCCGACAGCGTGCCGGACTGGTACACCGGGCCCGCGGGAGCCACCTTCTCCATGATGTCGCGGCGGCCACCATACGCGCCCATCGGCATGCCCCCGCCAATCACCTTCGCCATGGTGGTGAGGTCCGGCTTGAGGCCGTACAGCTCCTGCGCGCCGCCTCGCGACAGCCGGAAGCCCGTCATGACCTCGTCCAGCACCAGCAGCACGCCGTGCTTCTGGCAGAGCGCCTGCAGCCCTTCGAGATAGCCCGGCTTCGGCACCAGCACGCCCATGTTGCCCACCACCGGCTCGATGATGGCGCAAGCGATGTCCTGGCCATTCTCCGCGAAGATGCGCTCCACGGCGGCCAGGTCGTTGAAGGGCGCGGTGAGCGTGAGCTTCGCCAGCGCCGACGGCACGCCCGGAGAGTCCGGCAGGCCCAGCGTCTCCACGCCACTGCCCGCCTTCACCAGGAACGGGTCTCCCGCGCCGTGGAAGCAGCCTTCGAACTTGAGGATGTGCTCGCGGCCGGTGAAGCCTCGCGCGACGCGGATGGCCGCCACCGTGGCCTCGGTGCCACTGGAGACCAGGCGCACCATCTCCACCGCGGGCATGGTGGCGCAGATGAGCTCCGCGAACTCCACCTCATCCGCATGCGGCGCGCCATAGGACGAACCCCGGCGCGCGGCGTCGATGATGGCGTCCAAGATGGGCGGATACGCGTGGCCCAGGATAAGCGGACCCCAGCTCCCCACGAGGTCAACGTAGCGGTTGCCGTCCACATCCGTGAGCCAGGCACCTGCGCCTTCACGGAAGAAGACAGGGTCGCCGCCAACGCCTCGGAAGGCGCGCACCGGGGAATTCACTCCGCCGGGGATGCGAGCCTGCGCGCGAGCGAAGAGAGCCTGACTGTGAGCGTGGTTCATGGCTCGTTCCATAACATGCGGCACGAGGCAGTCTGTGTCCCCGCACGCCCGCTCCCATGCCCCCCGCTTCTTCGTGCCGTCGTCGACACATTATGGACAGTCTCAGGCAGTGCGGAAGAAACCGTCTTTCTTGTAAATCTGACTAAATTGGATGGTTTCAGCGACGCATCGTCCGGGGCTCGACACGCGCCATGCCCGCCTCCCCTCCCTACAGCCAGGCCCTTCGCGCACGAGTCCGAGGCTGGGCCCGCGCGCTCTTGCCGCTCCTCGTGTGTGGCGTCCCTCCCGCCATGGCCGCCAAGCCGCCCCTCCAACGTCTTCCACGCCTCACCTGCCGCGCGGGCTATTTGGACTTCGAACAACTTCACGGGCTGCCGACGGTGCGAGCCGCCATCCAGCAGGCCCTGGCGCAGAACGACCCCGCCGCCCTCACCTTCCTCACCGAACGGATTCCGGAAGTCCTGGGTGAAGACGCCCTGGCCGCGCTTCAGGTGCTCGACTGGGCTGACACCGCACCGGGGCCCGAAGCCTCCGTGCTGCTGGCGGGCCTGCGTGAAGCCTCCGCGGTGAGGGATGCACGGGTGGCCGAGCGGCTCCTCACGATGGCGGAGCAGCACGCATCCATCGACCACCGCGCACAGGCGCTGCAGGCACTGGAGACACAGGCGCGCTTCGGCGCCCCTGCGCAGGACCGGCTGATGGCGTTGGCCAGGAGAAGCACGGCCCCACAGGGCGTGTCCCTGCTCGCGGTGAGAACCCTGGGCAGGGTGATGAAGAATGACTTCCAGGCAGGGGGCTCGGAGGAGCCCTACCTCACGCGGCTCCTGACACTGGCGCGGGAGTCCGAGGACCGTCACATCCGCGCCCTGGCGGTGGAGCTGGCTGCATCCTTGTCCGTGCGACTGGATGCGCGGGCCGTGGAGCAATTGGCCTGGGTGCTCGAGAATGACGCAGACGCCAACGTCCGGGAGCTGGCGGCCCTGGCGCTGTCCGATGGCCGCGACACGCGCGCGGTGCTGAATCACTTCAGTGCCGCGTTTCCTGGAGAGCAGCGCCTGTGCGTGCGCTGGGCGCTCCTGCGCTACACGCTCCGGGCCGGTGGCGCCGAGGCCCTTCCCCAAGTGCGGGACTACTCGAAGCAGGACCGCCGATTCGCTCGAGACGTCGCCGACTTCCAGGCGCTCTACGACGCGGGGCACGTGGACTTCGACCGGCTGTGGCTGAACAAGCGCGTGTATCACCGCTGCCCTGAGGACGTGGAGGCCCGAACGCCATGAGGAATCCGCGTGGAAGGTTCGGCTGGGTCCTCCTCGCCGGGGCGTTGGGCGCAGCCGTGGTGGGCACACGCCTCGGGCGTGCTCCAGAAAGGAACACCGCCCCTGTCC